>JAZOMM010000024.1:0-4424 GCA_045653965.1 Christensenellaceae bacterium
ACTATGTTTTTACATACATATCTTGCCATATAGGTTGCCGAACGGTCAACTTTTGTTGGGTCTTTACCACTAAATGCACCACCACCATGTGGACATTTGCCACCATAAGTGTCAACGATAATCTTTCTTCCTGTAAGTCCAGAGTCTCCTGTTGGGCCACCAACTTCAAATCTACCAGTTGGATTGATGAAATATTTTGTATCATCATCTAAATATTCTTTTGGCAACACTTTGTCAATTACAAATTCTTTTAAGTCCTTTCTAAGTTGTTCTGTTGAAATAGTGGCATCGTGTTGAGATGATAAAACAACAGTATCAATTCTTTTAACCTTGCCGTTAAAATACTCAACCGTAACTTGTCCCTTTCCATCAGGTCTTAAATATTTTAAAGTGCCATCATTTCTAACTTCTTCAAGTTTTTGGCAAAGTTTATGTGATAGGCTTATAGGCAATGGCATAAGTTCATCGGTTTCCGAACACGCATAGCCAAACATAATGCCTTGGTCACCAGCACCCAACTTATCAAAGTCATCGCCACCTTGCTTTGCTTCAAAAGAATTATCAACGCCGAGTGCGATGTCTGGACTTTGCTTGTTAAGTTTAACCAAGATTTCCACATCATCTGCACTAAAGCCTGTTGACTTATCTAAATATCCAATGCGTGCTATAACATCTCTTGCAACCTTTTTTACATCAACTGTTGCTTTAGAAGTTATTTCACCCATTATTAAAACGAACTGAGTTGTTGCCGAGCATTCGCACGCAACACGAGAGTTTGGGTCGCCTTTTAAGTATGCATCTAATATAGCATCTGAAATGCTATCGCACACCTTATCTGGGTGACCTGCCGTTACACTTTCACTTGTAAAAAAATTCTTCATAATTTTATTCTTCCGTTAACGCAATTTTTTACTATTAAAATATTATACACAAAAAAAGTATTAGTGTCAACTTAATATTTATATTATTTAAAACAAAGTGCCTTTAATTTTGACATTTTTTTGACAAAATTTTTAATGTTTTTATCCTACTTTTTTGAGTTGATTTTTAGTTGACTTTAGTGTCAATTTTTTATTATTTTTTTTAAAATTTTTACCCTATATTGCTTGACTTGTTTTTGGTAAAATATTATAATAAATCTTGTTGACTTTAGTGTCAATTTTTATACAAAAAAACGAAGGTAAATTATGCAAAAAGAAAAGGCTTTGAACTCTCTTGCAGACATGCGAAAAAACGACCTTATTATCAGCGCATTAAAAATGTTTTGCAAAAAAGGTTATCACTCTACAACAATAAACGATATCGTAAAGAAAGCAAAGTGTAGTCACGGACTTTTTTATCATTATTTTAAAAATAAAAAAGAACTTTTTGATGCCGTGTGCGAAACTCGTGGCAAGCATATGATGTATTTTTTAGACAAAGTGTTAGAAGAAGACTCTAATTTTGTTGACAAACTCGTTCGCCTTACCGAATATACTTTTAACAATATGAAAAACGACCAAATATTTGCTTATAGATATTACTTTTTTGTTTCTAGAATATTTGAAAAGGCAGAAAACAACATTATGCCACCAAAAGATAGAGTTCCCCCACACTTACGAATGAGTGAATTCTTTGAAAAAGGAATTGAAAGTGGCGATTTTCACGATAGATATTCGCCAAAAGATTGTGCTAAAATTTATAATTCTATAGTGCAAGGCGCAACGCTTAGTTTTATTTTGTGCCCTAAAGAATTAAAACGCTCTTTCACATTCCCATCAATTCAAATCATAACCGATATATTTAAAAAGGAGAAATAATATGATAAAACAAAAAAAGGCTAAAACCAACAATAGTTTTTTCGGTGCAGTAAAAACATTGTCTCGCTCTATTAGAGAGTATAAAAAGCCATCGCTTCTTGCTCCACTTTTTGTAGCAATGGAAGTTGTGTTAGAATGCTTAATACCTTGGATTATGAGCCTTCTTCTAGAAGCAATTAACTTTATTTCTGGAAACCCTGATGGCACAAACCCTTCTTTTATTGTAAAGAAAATCCTTTTCTTTTTGTCAAGCGATGGAAAGCCTGAACTTCTTTCAACAATCTTGTTTTTCGGTGCAATTTTAATCGTTTGTGCTTTTTTATCACTAATCTGTGGATTTTTATCTGGAAGATTCTGCGCAATTGCATCAAGTGGTTTTGCAAAGAATTTAAGAAAGGATATGTATTACAAAATACAAGACTATTCATTTTCTAACATAGACAAATTCTCATCTTCAAGTTTAGTTACAAGAATGACAACCGACGTAACTAACGTTGAAATGAGTTATATGATGATTATAAGAACGGCTGTTCGCTCACCTTTTATGCTTATTTTCTCACTAGTTATGTCTTTTATCATCAACGCAAGAATGGCTCTTATATTCCTTTGCACAACACCTATTTTAGCAGTAGGTCTCGCTCTCATTATGAGAAAAGCAATTCCTTTCTTTACTAAGATTTTCAAAAAATACGATAAACTCAACGAATCGGTTGAAGAAAATATCAAGGGTATGCGTGTTGTTAAATCTTACGTTAGAGAAGACTATGAAAAAGAAAAATTCAACAAGGCATCAAATAACGTTAAAAATGACTTTACTAGAGCAGAAAAGATTATTGCTCTTAATACCCCACTTATGAACTTTTGTGTATATGGTGGTTTAATTGCCATATACATAGTTGGTTCTATGCTTATTATCAATTCTAAAAACACTCTCTTAAAATGGACAGAACTTCAAAGTTTCATGTCTTATTCGTTTCAGATGCTTATGAGTTTGATGATGCTTTCAATGATTTTTGTTACGCTCATTATCTCTACAGCAAGTGCAAAACGTATTGCAGAAGTGTTAAATGAAAAAAGCACCATCACATCAAAAGAAAATGCTGAAACTGAGATTAAAGATGGTAGCATATCTTTTGAAAATGTAAACTTTAGATATGATGGCAACTCACACTATGCCCTAACCGATATTAACTTAAAAATTGAAAGTGGTCAAACGATTGGTATTATCGGCTCTACAGGTAGCAGTAAAACTACACTTATCAGCCTTATCCCAAGATTATATGACGTGGAAAGTGGCTGTGTAAAAGTTGGTGGCGTTGACGTTAGAGATTATGATATTGAAAGTTTAAGAAATGCCGTTTCCGTTGTTTTGCAAAAGAACGTTTTATTTTCAGGCACTATTCGTGACAACATGAAATGGGGCAACAAAGATGCAACCGATGAAGAGATTATAAAGGCTTTAGAACTTTCTCAAATTAGCAACTTCCAACTCGATAAACACATTGAGCAAGGGGGCGCCAACGTTTCTGGTGGACAAAAACAAAGACTTTGTATTGCAAGAGCACTCCTTAAAAAGCCTAAAATTTTAATTCTTGATGACTCTACAAGTGCTGTTGACACTAAGACAGATGCTCTTATTAGAAAGTCATTAAAAGAATATATCCCTGAAACCACAAAGATTATCATTGCTCAGCGTATTGCATCAATACAAGAAGCAGACGTGATTGTTATCATTGATGGTGGCAAAATCATTGCTTCTGGCTCGCACGATGAACTCATTAAAAATAACGAAATTTACCAAGAACTTTACTACTCACAAAACAATGCAGAGTCTAATAAAGTTAAGCAAATGGTACAAAACGAAAAGGCAGGTAAATAATTATGGCAAGAGGATTTAATATGCCAAGAGGCGGTGGCAAACATAGGGGTGGCCCAAGACCTAAAGCAAAAAAAGGCACACTTAAAAGACTATTAAAACTATTATTTACCAAAAACAAATTACACCTAATCGGTGTGGGAATATGTCTTCTTTTAGCAGGTATTACAGGCGTTGCAAACTCTATATTTTTGCAAGAAATTTTAATGCTTATCGAAAGGGGTATTTCAACAAGCCTTGGTGAAGTTTGGACGGGACTTGTTACGATTTTTATTACGATGGGCGTGGTTTATACAACCTGTATTATTTGTAACTATTTACAAACAAGACTTATGGCAGTTGTAACCCAAAAATTCTTACACCAAATGAGAACTAGCGTTTTTGATAAGATGCAATCTTTACCTGTAAAATATTTTGACACTCACCTTACAGGCGACATTATGAGTTCTTATACTAACGATACCGATGCTTTAAGACAACTCGTTTCGCAAAGTATTCCTCACCTATTCACTTCTGCAATAAGCATTATCACACTTCTTATTATTATGTTTAGCAAAAGTTTATGGCTTACCCTTGTAATATTTATGGGCGTTATTGCAATGACTTTTGTAACAAAGATTATCGGTGGCAATAGTGCAAAATATTTTATCAAACAACAAGTTTCTTTAGGTGAAGAAGAAGGCTTTATTCAAGAAATGATTCAAGGTCAAAAGGTTGTTAAGGTTTTCTGCCACGAAGAACAAGCAAAA
>JAZOMM010000025.1:0-15904 GCA_045653965.1 Christensenellaceae bacterium
AAAAACACTTGACAAACACTCTCACTTGTGCTATAATTATTATAGAAAGAAGGGAAAGAGAACTCAAAAGGAGATTAAAAAATGACACAATTCTATTTAAAGTTAAGAAAAGATACATTAGCACAAAAGGTTGCCCCTAAACTTCCAGCTGGCTTTTTTGGACAAAAGAAAAAGGAAGAACAAAAAAAATAAATAAAAATATTTAAAAACTTTTAAAAAATGCTTGACAAATAAAAATAAATAGTGTATAATATAAGTGTAAGGTGAAGAGAGAAGTAGAGCACACCTAGACGGAGTATCTAGCAAGACTAGAAATCGAACCCAAACCCACTCGTATCAAAAGCTCAATGCCAGTCGAGAGTAAGTCGACAAAAAAATTTTTTAAAAAAGTTATAAAAAATACTTGACAAACAAACTCAACTGTGGTATAATATAATTACAAAGAAACAAGGAGATAAAACAAATGTTAGTAAAAGAATTTCAAAACACTAAAATCACAATAGGCGACAATGTAACCATTAAGACCGAACACACAACAAGAGTTGTATGCAATGCCGACGGAGACCAATGGGCAATAGAAAAGGTAACCAAAAAGACAATACTCAATGCCGTAGTAATAGGCACTGATGTAGTGATAGTCAAGACCGAAAGGGGTTTGACAAGAGTTGAATATATATGGATAGACTAATCATAAAGGGGGCTTGCTGAAAGGCGAGCCTCCTTGTTTTTTGTGCGGTGCGCGGGCGGCCGGCGCGCACCGATTTTGCGTAATACATCAGTAAAAAAAATAAAAAAATTTGAAAAATCTTTTGTAAAACGCTTGACAAACTCCCAAAACTATGGTATAATTATTATAGAAAAGACAAAGGAGACACCCTTATGAAGTATGTAGTAGAGTGGTACACAACCAACAGTAATGAAGTTAGTCCAGAGTTTGACAACTATGAAGACGCCAAAGAATACGCAATTTTTCAGTCAACCCTTGTAGGCGTGAGCGAAGCAAAAGTGTTTGACGAAGATGGCGAGTTAGTCGGCTATTTTGTAGACGGCGAAACTTACCCTTTCACTGACGACTATTTTGAAGACGACTACGACTATGATGAAGTAGGCTACAACCCTTACACAGGCGGGTATGATGAAGATTTGTGATACCTGCGGGAACGGTCGGTCTAAGGCGCGCGAAAGCGCCTACCGCCGCGGGGTATTAGATAAAAAAAAATTTAAAAAACTTGTGAAAAACGCTTGACAAAAGCCAACAAGTATGGTATAATTAAGGTACAAAAAGACAAGGAGAAAACACTATGAACGAACAAGAATTAGAAATGTTAGTAGCACAATGGGAACAAGAAAACCAAGACCAATGGGCAAGATACGAGGTAGTAGTATGAAAAAGATAACTTGGATAAAATACACGCACGCAAATGGGCAAGTAATTTACAGTGGCAAGTTAAGTGCCGACGAGAAAAGAGTAAATGAAAGCAAGTATGGAAAAATAATATCAAAAGAAATACAATAAAATAATTTAAAAAAAGTTGTCAAAAATGCTTGACAACTTTTTTCTTTTATGTTATAATATAGATACAAAAAGACAAGGAGAGAAAACTATGTATTATGTTTTAGGAAAAGTAAATGGCGAACAACACAATTTGGGTTGGACTGATAGCAAGCACGACGCAAGAGATTGGGCTTACTTTTGTATCTATCAAAGGGGCTACGAAACTTGCGAAGTTGTAACGGAAGATGGCGAGATAATCGCTGAATACAAAAGGGGAAAATAACTCCCCTTTCTTTTTTGTGCGGCTCTGCGGCGGCCGCGCTGAGCCGTTTTCACGCTAAATATTATAAAAAAATTTTTATTTTTTGCTAAAAACCCCTTTAAATCGCTTGACATTATTCCCGAAATAGTGTATAATTAAGGTACAAAATAAAGGTAGGTAAAAGTTATGTTTAAACTCAAAGACATTAAAGCAAACAACGGAGCAACACTCAACCAACAAGGCGAAAGCCTTAACTATGCTAACGGCTATCAAGTAAGCGTTAAAGACCTTGAAATCATACCTGCTTATAGGCTCACTAAAAAGCATTTGATTGAAATGCTTAACACTCTTCCAGTAGGTGCTAACTTAGGCGTATGGATAGACAATAACAAAGCATATATTGATTATAGCGTAAAGTTTAACAATAAACGCCAAGCGTTAGCATATGGCAAGGCTCATAATCAAATATCAATATGGAGTTGGAAAGCAAGCGAAGCAATCGCTTGCTAACCATAGGGGGTATAATATGAAAAAAACTTTAATCTTAATATCTATTACACTTATAATAGTAAGCATTTTGGCACTCGTTTTAAGTATTGTTAAAAACAATATAGGTGTTATAGTTTAGGATATTTTTCTTATTATTTGGAATATAGGCATCCTTATTTTCGCATTAAAACTTGAATAAAAAAGTTATAAAAATCACTTGACAAGTTAATTGAAATATGATATAATATATATAGAAAACAACAGTAGGTAATAAATATGGAAAAAATTAAAAATCTTGAAAAAGCATTAAATGATATTGGAATACAAACTAAGTTGGAGCAAGTAGAATGTCGCTCTTGGGACAAAACATATCGTATGCTTGAACTTGAATTAAAAAATATTTGTGATAGAGATGGCGAGCCTTATTATTTTATTTTTCACCCTACTACCCACCAACTAATAACTAATGCTTGTCAAGGGGAACAAATAAAATCTTCAAAAAAAATAAAAAAGTTATAAAAAACACTTGACAAACAAAAGCAAATGTGCTATAATATAATCACAAAGAAAACAAAAGGAAGGAAATAAAAATGGCAAAAAATAATAGATTTTGGATAAAAATAATTGGTGTAGAGAGAGAAGTTCAAATTGAAAGTATAATGTCACTTGACGAAATTCTCACAAAGTTACAACAAGAAGAATTTTTCGCTTTTGGAAATATTGTTATTCAAAGTAATCAAGTTCAATATATTCAAAATCGTTAAACTGCGGAAATGGGCGGTCTAAACCGCCCAACACCAAAAAAAATTTTAAAAAGTTTAATAAACTTTGCCCAAACGCTTGACAAACAAAAATAAATATGTTATAATATACTTGTAAATAAGGTGTGCCGACCTTATGAATAACCTTATCGGTAGTAAAGGGAAACCGTTCGTGTGGTAATGTGATACGATAATAGATACCCTATCGTGAAAGTGGTGTTGGAAATATTCGTTGACTTGTGAGTGGAAAGAGCAAACTCTCCGTTAGTAAACCTTACGAAAAAGGACTGATATTAACAGGTGGTGGAACGGCACAAAAACCACCACTCAAAATATGGGGAGACCGAGCGGGGTTGTAGAGTAATTAACTACGGCTATCGGTTGCAAGTACCGAGTTCCCCTCCAATCACACTTTAACACCTCCCTTGTTTTGTGAAAGCCAACTCATTTAAGAGTTGGCTTTCATTTTTTCGGTGCGCCCGCGGCCGCGGGCTTCCGATTTTGTGTGAAAACTATGTGAAAATTATTTTTTTTCTAAAAACTGCTTTAAAATGCTTGACAATGCTTTCCCATTATGGTATAATAAAGGTACAAAAAACAAAGGTAGGTTTTAATTATGATTAGTAGAACTAACTCGGCAGACTTTTTCAACAAACTTGGCATTCGCAACGCTCAAAACACAAGGGTATTTGAGTATAACTGTGGTGGCTATGCTTTAAACACTTACTCTTGGTATTGCCCACACAATAATGGAACTGATAGATATTATCATAGTTATAGTGAAAGGGGTATGAAGAAAACTACTCAAAATGCCGTAGCCTTTATGTTAAAAGAGTTTAGCGATTTAAGAGTAATTAAAGATATTAAAGAACTTGCACAAGACGAATATGCTATTGCCTTTCGCATAGGTGGGGTTGACGGCGTTCACGACTTTCATTTTATGAAAAGGGCAAAAAATGGTCGTTGGTATCACAAAGCAGGTGGTGGTTGTATTCAACCCATTAAAAAAGAAAAGGTTTTTAGTGAAGTGTGGACAACTGGTTGGTTTTGTGCAAACCGCTATTGGGGCGAACTTGTATTATTTGCTAAAAAGTTTTAAACTTTTTAACAAAAACACTTGACAAATAAAAGTAAATATGTTATAATATACTTGTAAATAAAACAAAGGTAGGTAACCAAAATGGCAAGAACAAAAACCAAATACGAACTCTTAACTGACTACAAATTTGACGACTTATCACAAATGATAAGATTTTTACAAAACAACGGCTATCGCTTTAAGGTAGACCACGAAACCAAAAAAGATATTTATGTGTTAGAGTTGGGCGAATATAGAAACAAGTCGCACCACTACGAAATAGACACCTTAACCGACAAAGGCAATGAGTTTTTCATTTTAAAAAAGATAGAAGATTAAGGGGGTTGCCAAATGGAAGAACTATTCCAAGTAGCAAAAGTGATTAAAGTAAATGGCTCGCAAGTTTATTATGTAAATGTAGACACTAATGACGGGGAAATCCCCGAAGAGTGTTGGGAAGATTGGGACTGAACATCCCAATCTTTTTGCGGCTCAGTTTCGCTCGCGCTGAGCCGTTTTCGCAATAAATATATAATTTTAAAAAATTTCTCTCAAAAACACCCTAAAATCGCTTGACAAATAGTTCCCATTATGGTATAATATAGACACAAAGATAAAGGAGATGTAAACACAATGAAAGTAAACTTATTCCTCGATATGGACGGCACACTCGCAAAGTTCTATGCTAACCCAAACTATATGGAAAAAATGTTCGAGCCTAACTACTTCGCAACTTTAAAGCCTTATGCGATAGTTGATACAATTAAAGAGATTATAAAGGAAATGCCAATAGTTAAAGTAATGGTATTAAGTGCTTGTGTAGATACTGACTACTGTGAAGAAGAAAAGCAAATATGGCTTGACCACTACCTACCCGAAATACCACAAGAGAATAGAGCCTTTTGTAAAGTAGGGGAAGATAAGACCGACTTGGCAAGGTTGTTAGTAGGTAAAGAAGATATAAACATACTGCTTGACGATTATAGCGTAAACCTTGAACAATGGAAAGCACAAGGTTGGGTAGCAATAAAATTTGTCAACGGAATAAATGACAAGAAAGGTAATGACTACCCACTAAAAGTCAAGAGTGGTAAACAACTCAAAGAGTTAATAACAAAAATAATTTTAAAAGGTGGGGTTGTATAACCCCCACCAAAGGAGCAAATAAAAATGATAGAAATAGTTGTTGGAATACTTGCTGCAATATTATGCATAGTATTAGTGGGCGTTATTGTTTGGATGTTTAGTGAAGAAGAAACCCCCCCTTCTCCTCGTATTATTACGGAAGGTGAAAAAGCCTTTATGTTACAAGAAGAACAAGAGAAAGAAGAAACTAAAAAAATACTTATTCCTTTTTTGATAGAAAACATAAAAGACCATTTTTCTCGCAATCATATTTTATACCTTGAAACAATATGGAATTGGATACAAGATGAATTCGGTGATTGTCAGTTAGCTTATTATAAAAAATATCAAAGAGAAATTAATGAAGTGCTTTGTCAAGAGTTGTCTATGGCTTTAGAAAGGCGCCCATATACACCAAGATATTTTTATATTACTAAAAATAAAAAAGAATAACCGCGGGCGCCCGTTTAAAGGCTCCTTGGGACTAGTCCCGCCGCCGCAAAAAATTTAAAAAACTTATTAAAAACACTTGACAAATAAATTTAAATATGATATAATATACTTGTAAATAAACAAAAGGTAGAAAATAGCAATGAATAAAAAAACAACCAAAGAAACAAAAGCAAATAATGAACCAACTGAAATGGAAAAGCAAATTATAAGTGAATTATTAAAAATACTAGGTCTTTAACAAGGGGAAATAAAATGGATAAGACAATAGCTAAAAGAGACGTGCTTGAAATTATTGCCGTAATATATTCTGATAACCAAAAAATAGTAAATTACTGTCAACAAGAAATTAATAGATTAAATAAAAAACAAGAACCAAAACAAGATAAAATACTTGGTGACGATTTATATTGTGAAGTAATAAAGCTATTGTCAAATAATAATAGTAAAATGCTAACTGCACAAGATATAGTTGACTTGCTAAAAGGAAAAGACCTTACTTTAGCCCAAGTTAGAGCAAGACTTTCTCAAGGTGTTGCTAATGGAATTCTTCAAAAAGAGTATATAAATAATACAGTATATTATCAAATAATAAAAGGAGGCGTATAAAAATTATGGCAAGAAATACACAAGTTTTATGGCTATTAACTTTATCTAATAATGAAGTAGTAATGTTTCGTAGTCAAGAATATATTTTACACGACCAATTTATGATAGGTATCGAATATGACACAGAACAAAAAGCTTACAAAGACTGTGTTACTTGGATAAATCCTGCTCACATAGTAAAGGCAGAAAAAATTCAAGAAGAGTAAAAAAATTAAAAAAACTTGTCAAAATCACTTGACAAATTGTTTAAAGTATGGTATAATATACTTGTAAATAAAAGAAAGGTAGGCAAAACAAATGGAAATTAAAATTAGTTTTTTAGGCTTATTACAACTTGTATTGAGCGTTTTAAAAATCGTAGGTGTAATCACTTGGTCTTGGTGGCTTGTGTTATTACCAACTATTATTGTGGTTGGACTTTTTATCTTATACATAGTCGGCTTAATAATTTACTATCTCATTAAAGAACATACTATTCACAAAAGATAAAAAAATTTAAAAAACTTGTCAAAATCACTTGACAAGTTTTTTTATTTATGGTATAATATAGGTACAAAGAAACAAAAGGTAGGGAAATCAAATGACAAAATATAAAATTATAATAAACGACGATTGTATAGAATATTTTACCGATTTAAACATTGCAATAAAATATTTAGAAGAGCAAAAAGAAGAAATAAATGAAGATTTAGAAATTGCTATTTATGAAAATGAAAAAAGTCCATTGTATTTTGGTGGTCTTGAAGATAGTATAATTTATTTATTTTATTTAAAAAAAACACTTGACAAACTCAAAGGAATGTGATATAACATAATCACAAAGAAACAAGGAGCAAGTGAAATGAAGAAAAGAAAAACAATTAAAATCAAGGTAGACAATAACCCCCTTGACTATGTAAAGGAAACAAAAGAACAAAGAAAAGAAAGAGTTAGAAACTCAAAGCCACTTGGCACAAGAGTTGAGAAAGATAAAAGCAAATACACAAGAAAACAAAAACACAAGGAGCGTTTAGTATGAGTAAAAATGTTTTAATAGTTTTAAGTGGTATTCCAGCAAGCGGAAAGTCAACTTATTGCAATACAATGAAAGTATGGCATTTTCTTATCGTTTGTCCCGACACTATTCGCAAAGAACTTTATGGTAACGAAAGTATTCAAGGAAATGGCAAAGAGGTTTTTGACCACGCTTATGAGCAATTACAACTACTTGGCGACTGTTGCCAAAATGCTATCTTTGACGCTACTAACATAACCGCACAAAGAAGAAAAGAGCTAGTCAAAAAAATGCGACCTTATTATGACACTATTGTATGCCACTATTTCCGCCCTAATTTTGAAAAGTCAGTAGAACAAAATGAAAAGCGAGAAAGACAAGTGCCGAAAGGGGTTATTCGCCGTATGTGTTATCAATGGGAAGAGCCTACTGTGGAAGAAGGGTTTGACTATGTGGCGGAAATAAAGTATTAAAAAGAGCCGAAAGGCTCTTTTATTTTTGCGGAGCGGTGGCGGCCGCTGCGGCTCCGTTTTTACGCAATATCACTATTTTTCAACAATTTTTCTTTATCCCTCCCCTTAAAAATTTTTCAATAAATTTCCCAAAATTCGCAAGAAATTACTTGACAAGTTTTTAAAAATGTGGTATAATAATTATAGTAAAAAAAAGGTAGGTAAAAAACAATGAACTTTACAATTTTTGGTTTAACTCTCAACTTAACACAATATATAATTGTGTTTTTCGTTTGTCAGTTTATCAATGTCGCACTCAATACGGCAAAAACAATAGTTATGCACAAGGAAGAGAAAATATCTTCAAGCATAATAAATGCTATCACATATGGCTTTTATTGTATAATTGTTGTAATGACTGCAAGTGCTTTGCCACTATTGATAACAATAGCAATAACTATCATAACAAACTTAATCGGTGTTTATTTTAGTATGATAATACTTGAAAAGTTTAAAAAAGATAAGTTATGGGAAATAGTCGCAACTATAACAATGCCAACTGTCGCAAATATAAATGTAGTAGATAAAAGAGCAAACTTTTTAAGCAAATTAGAAAGCAAGTTAAAAGAAAATAAAATACCTTACACATATACCCCTTTTGGTAGTGATAAGTTTATGTTTAACTTTTATTGTAACACTCAAAAAGATACAACGGCTTTAAAAGAAATTTTAAAAGATTATGATTATAAATATATCATACACCAAGAAACAGTAAAATTATAAAAAATTTTCCATAAAAGGTGGAAAATCGCTTGACAAACTCCACCTTTTATGGTATAATATAGGTGTAAATAAACAAAAGGTAGGTAAAACCAAAATGATTAGAAGAGAAATCGATATGACCGTAACTCAACCACACTGTATAGTAATGGAAATCTTACGAGAGAACCAACAATACTTTTTAACAAAAGAAGAAATCTATGAAAGAGTGCCTTACATAGATAATGAAAAGACTATTACTATTAGTCAGTTGGAAAACACTCTAAGACAAATGCGTAATTGTAGGCAAATTGAAGTCTTATATATCAAGCATAGAACTTACTATGCTTTGATTTTAGAGAGATAGCGGAAATGGGCGCTATCAAGCGCCCAACACCAAAAAAAATTTAAAAATATTTTTCAAAATTGCCCAAAAGCACTTGACAAACAAAACTAAATATGGTATAATATAGGTGTAATCAAGGTTAGGGGCTTTGAGAACACAAAAAATAAATTAAAAGGAAATTAAAAACATTATGGAAAGATTAGGAACTATTTTCGCAAATGCAATGGCACAACTCAACGATACATTAACTACTGCTCTTGATAATAAGAGAGCAACTATTCTCGATAGAATAGACACGATAGGCAAACTCAAAACTGAACTCAAAGCCGATAGGGAAGAGTTAGACGAACTTGCTGTGGCTCTTGAAACGGCAAGCGAGCAACTTGACAATATGGTAAATGATATAGACTTTTTGGTGGAAGACATAGACGAAACTCTTGAGCCACCGATAGAAGAAATCGAAGACGAAGACTTTGATATCGAAGATTTGGTAGAAGATACCGAAGAAGAAGATTAAAATAACCCACTCTTGTGGTTGGGGTTGCCCCCTACCTACCCCAACCACTTATTAAATAAATAAAATAAAAAAAGGAAAGGTAAAATCAAATGGCACTTATTGAAATCAAAATGAAAGTTTATAGACCACAACGCACTTATCAATATTTATCAACTATGACCGAAACTCAAAAGGAAGAATACTTAAAAGAGCAAGAACAACGAGAATATGAAGACGAAAGCGAATTTGAAACTTGGCTCGAAGATAACTATACACAGTTAGAAATCTTTAATATGAACGAACAAGAGAAAAAAGACATTGACAAAGAGTGGCGAGAAAGTTGCCGAGAGTATGTCGAAGAACTTTTCAAAGACGACTATGAAGAAGAAGAAATCACTTTAAAAGTTGAAGAAGAAGAACTAAACAAATATAACAGTTTTAGATTAATAGGAATTGATTAAAAGGAAATAAAAATATGAAGAAAAGAATTATAGTTTTATTAGTTTTAATAGTAACAATAGCAACTCTCTTAATTACCGCCTCTTGTCAAGGGGGTTGCAATAAAGAAATTTTCGACTTACAATATGCTTACAACAAAGCCTATATCAAAGTAGGCGAAGAGTGGATAGATACACCTATCAAGAGTTGGACTGACTATGAAGGCGAGCAACTCCAAATTACTTTACACGACGGCTCAAAGATACTTGTATCAAGTATTAACTGTATACTATACTATGGCGAACTCCCTACAAGTTAGGGAGTTTTAATTTTGCGGTTCCCCGGCGGCCGCCGGGGTCCGATTTCCGCATAACTCTACCTTTTGGTAAAATTTTTCTACAAAAAAAATTTTTAAAAATTTTTTTAATTTTTCCCTAAAATCGCTTGACAAAGGCTCTCTAATATGGTATAATAGTCTTGTAAATAAGGGTTGCGACCAACGCTCACAAAAAGGTAGGTAAAAAATGGAAATCAATGTAAACAAAGGTATTATCTCTTTCTCTTATGTAAACCCAACAACTGGCAAAACTTTATCATATAGATATGATATAAACGAAGGCATTTTTGAAAACTCAAAGGGCAAGGTAATTAACACTATAACGGCAAAAAAGGCTTGTCTTAAAGAGTTAGGCTCTTTGATAGGGGAAACTAATTATTGGGGCAGTATTATAAAATATCACCCTACGACAACTTTAACATTAGCAGCCTTTTTTAGTGGACAAAAAGAAAATTTCCATTGCTTTAAAGAGTGTGTGCAAATGGCAAATAAACTTGACAGTTTAAAGTTGCCAAACCTTGTTAAAAAAATGGGTTCACAAGCATATGCTTTATATTCTCTAAATGATAAACATATAAAGGCTTTTGCTCAATGGTATAGAACAATTCCAAATGGCAATACTGTTTATATTAGTAATTTTTTAGATTATTATAACGAATTAGAGTTAGCAAAAAATTACTCATTTTTAAAAGATATTACTGATAAAAAAGAACTTGAATATATAAAGGCATTGCTTAATTTAGATAATTTTAAGCAAGCAAGTAAAATTGAACAAGACACAATGATATATTACTATATCACTCGTGGTATGTATAAGATACCTTTATATGAAGAAAAAGTCTTTGGTAGATATAGGACTAATAGAGAATTAACTACAATACTTGAATATATAAGATTATGCAAAGGTATGGGTAAAACTCCACAAAAAGAAAAGGACTTTTATAGAGAATACAAAGATACTTTAACTACTTATTATTTTTCAAAAGAAAAGTATGATACAAAGGCTATGTATGATAACTATGAAAAGCAAAGAAAAGCATTTACTTTCTCATATGGCAACTATGAAATCGTTGTTCCACAAACCCCACAAGATATAATAAGGGAAGGGGAGTTAATGCACCATTGTGTAGGTGGCTATGTAAACGATATTGTCCAAAATAAAACCTATATCGTGTTCGTTAGAAATAAACAAGACTTAACTATTCCTTATATTACGGCACAAGTTAAATTAAATGGCGAATTAGGTCAATATTATTTGGCTTATGACCGATATATCTCTTTGAAAGAAGATTACGAATTTAAAGACGCTTTCCAAAAGCATTTAAAAGCAAATTGGGTAACTGAATAATAACAATAGGGTGGTAGAAATACCACCCTACCTTTTTGCGGCTGGCGGACGGTCGCCCGCTGCCGATTTTTATATTATACCACATTCCGCAAATTTTGTCAAGCATTTTTCAATAAAAAAATAAAAAAAATTTTTTCCCAAAATTAAAAAATTTTTTTTTAAAAATCAATGAAAATCGCTTGACAAACAACTTGTAATGTGGTATAATATGTATGTAATTAAGGTTAGGGGTAATTAGACAAATTGCGAAAAAAAATAAGAAAACTACCCAAAGGAAGAAAAGAAAATGAACATTGTAATTTTTGACACCGAAACAACGAATTTAGAAAAGCCTTTTTGCTATAATATAGGCTATAAAATCGTTGACACCGAAACCGACACCACCCTTTTAGAGAAAGATTATGTGGTTGAACAAGTATGGCACAACCCAATGTTGTTTACTACGGCTTATTATGCCGACAAACGACAGTTGTATGTAAGTCGTATGAAAGCAAAAAAAACTATTATGGACAAGTTTGGCTATATATGTCAAACTATGATAAGAGATTTTAAGGCTTTTGAAATTGAAATCGCTTTTGCTTATAACTCCCCTTTTGATACGAAAGTTTTTGATTATAATTGCGAGTGGTTTAAATGTAATAACCCTTTTGACAATATCGAAATTTACGATATAAGGGGTTATGTTCACAAGTATATAGCATTTACAAAAGAATATCAAGAGTTTTGCGAAACTCACGAATACTTTACCGAAAGTGGCAACTATTCAACTACTGCCGAAACCTTGTTTAGATACATAAAACAAGATACCGACTTTGAAGAAGAACATACGGCACTTGCCGATAGTAGAATTGAGTGGGAAATCTTAAAGTTTTGTATAGATTTGGGGGCAAATATTACTAAACCTTGTAAAACTTATTCAAGCATACCAAGAGAAAAGACAAAGACTTTAACGATTATTCAAAGGAATACCGATAAAGAAAGTTGTGTAGAGTTTACCTATACCAAGAGAAGAAACTACAAAGACAAAAGTGGTCAAGTAAACAAAATTGTCTTAAATGTATAGGCGGAAATCGGCTCTTTAAAGAGCATTAAAGAGCCGATAAAAAGCACTTTAAAGACACCAAAACCGCGGGGTATTAGATATGGAAAAAAGAAAGATATATATCGTAAAAAATTATAATTGTGATGAACACTATGAAATTATGCTAACGGAAAGAGAATACAATGCCGTAATGCAATACTATGATATTATTGATAATATGGGGGCATCAAACGAATATAGTCCGCCTATTGAAAAAGAAAAATGGGAAAAATATTAAAAGTAATTGCCCCTTGAAAACAAGGGGCAATTTTTTCGTCGCGGCAGCGATCGCCGCGCTCCGCTTTATTCTATTATACCACATTTGGAACTTTTTGTCAAGCGATTTTAATAAAAAAAATAAAAAAATATTTTCCCAAAATCAATGAAAATCGCTTGACAAAAAGTTAAAAAAGTAGTATAATAAAGGGGCAAAGTGAGCAAGGGGTTAACCCCCTTAAAAAAGTTTTTAAAAAAATTTTTTAAAAACTTATGAAAATCGCTTGACAAACACTTTCAAATATGTTATAATATAAGTGTAAAAAGGGTGTGACGAAAGCCACTAACACAACTCCCTAAAAAAATTAAAAAATTTTTAAAAAAGTTGTGAAAATCGCTTGACAAACAAAGCGAAATGTGATATAATATAGATACAAAGGTTGAGCAAGTCGACACTCAATTTTGTAAATAAAAATTTTTAAAAAGGAAAGTAAAACAATTATGGAAAAGAAAATGACTAAAAAAGAAATGTATAACCTTATCGCAACTCTCAATGCCGACAATACCGAAATCGTAGAATTTTGTAAGCACGAAATCGAGTTGTTAGACCGTAAGAAATCAAACGGCAACTCAAAGGCTAACAAGCAAGTTGCCGACAATGTAGAACTTGTATATAACGCCCTTGTGGGTTATGGACAACCTGCAACTGTAAGCGACTTAATCGTTCACGCAGATTTGTCGGCACTTGCAACTGACGGAAATCTTGTTTCAACTCAAAAAGTTTCGGCTTATTTGAAAAAACTTGTTGAAAATGGTAGAGTTGAAAAATATACCGACAAGAAGAAAACCTACTTTAAAATAGTAGAGTAAACAAAAGGGGTGGCTAACCACCACCCCTAAAAATTTTTAAAAAGTTAGCAAATTTGCTTGACAAAACTTTTTAAATATGTTATAATATAGTTGTAAAAAAGATAAAGGTAGGTAAAGCAAATGGCAACTTATATCAATTATGATTTTGACGGAAAGAAAATTCGCATACCAAAAGAAGAAATCGAGCATAATATGAAAATTCCTATGGTTAAGACCGAAGACGACGCTATTTGGATATGGCTTGAAGATAATGGGTATGTGGACAACGAAGAACAAAATGAACTTGACCGAAAGGCAAAAGAAAATCGCATAACGGCAACCATACACCAAGCGAGAGCCGAGCAACCAAAAGAACGAAAGAGAGTTGAACGAAAACCCGACCAAACAAAAGATAGTTTAGTCAACGAGTTAGCCGAATATCTACAAGATATAGTGCAAAATGTAGTAATCGCAAAAGTTGGTAAACTTATCGAGTTTGATATAGGCGAAGAACACTTTAAACTTGACTTAATTAGGCAAAGAAAACCTAAAAAATAGCGGAAATGGTGGCTTTTATGCCACCAAAATGCTAAAAATTTAATAAAAATCATATAAAAATAGTAAAAAAAATAAGAAAAACACTCAAAATTTGTTGATTTTGGGTGTTTTTTGTGCTAAATTTTGCGGATTGTCAAGGCTCGCCTTGACTCCGTTTCCCCATACGGCCCCCTTTTCAGGGTTGATTGAATTCAATTTTTCATTTTGCTAATCATTTTATTTTTTCCCGAAATAGAGAGATCTTAGCGCAAGCTTTAATGACTGCGGACCGCGGACAGCCGCGATAAGTCCGTTTCGCACTAGCACCATGCTTTAAAAAATATATGCGCGCATATGCGACGTTGTTTGAGGTTGATTGAAATCCCAAAAACGCGGTTTGGGACTAGTCCCATGGATCCTTATAGCTACATCGCCGCCTTTTAAATTAGCTTCGAAAATTTCAATACTTTTGCTACTTTTGAAAAAATATTCGGGCCACACTTGATTTAAATAATTTACTCAACTCCAGCTCCAATAGTAAATATGAATTACAAAAATGTGGGAAATTTGAAATTTCTTAAAATATATGTTATAATTTATATATAAACAAAAGGAAGGAAAATATTATGATAGGATTGCTTGCACTCTTGTGTATTTTATGTATTATCGTTGTAAGAATACTATGGGACGAAATATGGAAAGATAAATAATAAAAACAAGAGAAGAAAATATAGGGAAGTTCGGCGCGGTCGAGCTACTTTGTGATGCGAAAAAATATTTCACGCATAAAATAAAAAAGGCGGCAACTGCCGTCTTTTTCTACATATAACTAAAGCTTGGATATCACCGCTATAGTTACAAATTTGTATCTAGTTAAAAGATCTTGGGGACTGGATCAGCGCAAGAATGAGAAAATATCTCCCCAAACTGCAGCTCCTCTCTTGCCTGTTATAATCTTTGCACTTTCAAGAGTAGAAAGAACTGAAGAGATAATGCTTTCAGTAATATTTGGGTTTACAAGAGCAAAGTACTCTGTAAGTGCGGCAACTGCTGCTTTACGAGCTTCTTCTATAGCCACTGCTTTAACTGCGGCCTCTTGTTCTGCTATCTTTTCTGCATCTATTTTAGCTTTAGCTGCTTCAATTTCATTTTCTAAAGCTTCGTAAAGGGAACTAATATCTCCACCATTACAAAGGTGAATGTAAATATCTTTTTCGTTTAACATAATAAATCTCCTTTTATTTTCTATAATTATTATAACATAATTTTTTTATGATTTCAAAAACGGAGACGAGGAGTGAGAGATGATGTAGTATGGGACTGGGCCACCACAAACTCACACTCTCTAACATTCTCTAATATTCTTCTCATAGCCTCTAATAATTTTATTAAAAAAATTCCACCACAATGGTGCAAATTCGTACCACTTATGGTGGAAATCAATTACTTTTCGACGAATTGTAATGCTCTTCAAAGCCGTTGGACCTTGCGAACTCACTTCTACGAAGTGAGTCGCTTCGGTCAAAAATAACAAAAAACTATTGAAAAATGGTGAAAATAATGCTGCGTATGGTGGAAATCAATTCTTTTTCGACAAATATATATATAATATATATTTTGACGAAATCCAATTGAAATGGTGGAAATTCACCTCAAACCGCCGCTTTATTCATTATAAAACCCATTCAAATCAACATTTTTACCTAAACAAATAGTCTTATCTAAATAAACTTTCTGTGTCTTGTAAATATCATTTTTTTGTAGTATTCTATCGCACTCTTT
>JAZOMM010000026.1:0-31304 GCA_045653965.1 Christensenellaceae bacterium
ATGGTCTGGAGCGATGTTTAATATGCAAGATATATGTGGACAAAACGAACTTACTGTCTCTAGTTGAAAACTTGAAACTTCAGCCACACAAATACTATCCAAGTCAGCATCGCATACTTTACTTGTAAGTGGCACGCCAACATTTCCAACAAGCAAAGATTTTGCACCACTTTGGCAAAGAATTGCATCAATAAGCGTTGACGTGGTTGTTTTTCCATTTGTACCCGTTATGGCAACGAGTGTTGGTAAAAATTGCAAATAGCCAAACTCTAATTCGCCAATTATTCGCTTTTTTAAACTTTTTGATTTTACGGCTATTTGATGATTTATAGGAACGCCTGGGCTCATCACGACAACATCTATGTTTGGCAACAAGTTTTCTATGTTATCTTTATTTGCTCTAACTGCACCTAAGTCTATTAACTCGCTTATTGCACTATCTATTTTCTGACTGCTTAATTCTTCATAAAGAAAACATTTGCCACCATTAGTTAGAATATAGTTTGCAACAGCAAAACCACTTTTTGATACGCCAAGCACTAGAAATCTTTGATTTTTTATGTACATTTAACTCCTTATAAATATGGCAAAACGGCAAGCATTCCAAATATTGCTGTAATTAAGGCATATGTGTAGCCTATTTGCGTTTCCGTATAGCCTTTCAACTGAAAATGATGATGAAGTGGCGCCATTAAAAAAACTCTTTTTCTTGTTCTTTTGAAATGAAGCACCTGTATAATTACCGATATGCTTGATATAACAAACATTATTCCTAATATAGGAATAAAAAATGAGTTTAATGAAAAAATGCTGATTGCGCCTATAAATCCACCGAGTGAAAGCGAGCCCGTGTCACCCATAAAAACTTTTGCTTTACTCATATTAAAGGTTAAAAACCCCATAATTCCACCTATTAAACTAGAAGATAACAATAATAATTCGTGATACTGCTCTAAACTAATATAGATTACGCTTGATGCTTGGTATTGGACAGTTATAAGCAATACTAAAAATATAAAATAAACTAAACTAACTTGTCCTGCTAGTCCATCTAAGCCATCGGTTAAATTTACACTGTTTGTTATTGCTAAAAATATTATAGTGATTATAGGAATTGCAAATATTCCAACATTGACTTCAGTCATTACAAAAGGCACATAAAAAACAGAAAAATCATTTTTATAGCCATATACCCCTGCCATAATGGCAATTGCAATTTGGAATATAATTTTTTGATAGGGCTTTAGTCCTTCGTTTTTCTTGAATTTAATTTTTATATAGTCATCTAAAAAACCTACTATTAAATAAGCAAGTCCGATGCTTAAGCATACTAATGATAATCTATTTTTTAATCCACCAAAAACAATAAAAATTATGGCTGACGGCAATATAAAAAATAGACCACCCATCGTTGGTGTTCCACTTTTTTGTTCATGTGTTTTTACATAATGCAAAATGGGTTGCCCGACCTTTAGTTTCCTTAGAATAGGCAAGGCAATTATCCCACTTATAATAGTTAAAAATAGCGAGCAAATAATTGCTAAAACTAAACTTTTCAAAGCCCCATGCTCCTTAAGTTTTCATTAACTACTTCTTTGTCATTATAAAGTCTTTTTATTCCAAGAATTTCTTGATATTTTTCACTTCCCTTTCCTGCAATTAAAATTATGTCTCCACGGGCCCCAATACTTAGTGCGTGTTTTATGGCACTTTCTCTATCTTCAATCATAAGATAATGCTTGTTTTTTTGCCTTACCCCTTCTTCTATTTGACCTATTATTTCCATTGGTTCTTCATACCTTGGGTTATCAGAAGTGATAATGGTAAAATCAGCCAATGAACCACTTATTTCGCCCATAATTTTGCGTTTTGACTGGTCTCTATTTCCACCACAACCAAAAACACATATAAGCCTGTTATTAACAAAAGGTCTTAATGCAAGCAATGTTTTATTTAACCCATCTGGTGTATGTGCATAGTCTATAACCACATCAAATTCGCCACTATACACCTTTTCCAGCCTTCCTGCAACTCCATTAAACTGAGTTAAACCTTTTATTATTTTATCACTTTTAATGCCAAATAATGAACAAACACAAGTGCTAGCAAGGGCATTATACACATTAAAAAATCCTAACATATTAAGTTTAACTTGTTCTACATAATCAAATAAGTTGATATAAAATGAAGTAGATTTTTCTTTGCAAGATATATTTATTGCAAAAACGTCTGCTGGGTTATCCATGCCATAAGTTATGGCATCTTGTCTTATTTTTAAAATTTCTCTTCCAACCTTATCATCGCTATTTGTAACTATATATTTAATTTCATTTTGAGTAAAAAAGTTTAGTTTTGCTTGCTTATAAGTCTCTAAACTTTGGAAAAAATCTAAATGGTCTTGACTAAAGTTTGTAAAAACAGCCGAAAAGAATTTAATTTGGCAAACTTTATTTAAAAATATTGCGTGTGCAGATACTTCCATAACTGCAGTTTTTACCCCATTTTGATACATTTCATTTAATATTTTATATAATTCTATAGGGTCTGGCGTTGTAAGTGTTGGCTCGATATATTTATCCAAATAATATGTGCCAAGAGTTCCTATAAGTCCACACTTTACACCTGCACTTTGCAATATGCTATATATTAAATGCGAAGTTGTTGTTTTTCCGTTTGTTCCAACAACGGCAATAAGTTTCATTTTTTTATCTACATTTAGATAAAAATTAGAGGCAATTTGGCTCATTGCAATCCTTGTGTTGTCAACTAAAATTTGTGTTAAAGAAGTATCCAACTCTTTTTCGCAAACAATGGCAACTGCCCCGTACATTTGTGCTTCTTTAGCGTATGCATGCCCATCAAAATCTTTGCCATTGATACAAAAAAACAAACTTCCTTGCATAACTTTATTGCTATCACAAGTTAAATCCTTAATGTTTAAGTCTTGCTTGCCTATAACCTTATTTACTTTTATTCCTTTAATTAGGTCTAATAATTTCATTTTTTGCCCCCTTATTCAGTTTTTGCCACATTATTATTTATATTCATACTTAAAGTTAAATATATTGACTAACAAAAGTTTTTTCTTTTATCTTCTTTTGTTTTTCCAAATAAAAAATCCTATAGCGCCATTATATAATAGGCTATAGGATTAAAACTTTTATATTAAATTTTGTCGAATACAATAAGATTATGCCTTATTGAATACGGGCTTTTATTTCCATTTATCAATTAATGCACGAATTTGTGCTGTTAGTTTTGCATTATCGCTGTTTGAATAATCTTTTTTGCTATCTGCTAGTTTCATTAGGTCATTAACAGCACTAATTAAATCATTATGAACTGCCCTTGCTTTTGCTGAGCCTTTAAGTGATTTTGCTCTATCGATACGCTTACTATCAGCATAAACTGTCATTTTGTTTTGTATTAAATCGTATTCTGTGCCACTATATGGCGCTTCGGCATCATACCCTTTTGAAATTAAAAGGTCACAAAAGGCAGAACAACTTAAATCATCACCATGGTTAACAAATACCTTTTTAGGCTTATTCTTAAAGCCTTCTAGCCACCTTAAAAGTCCGTTTTGGTCTGCGTGCCCAGATGTGCCATGCAATGTCGCTATCTCAGCCCTAACCATAACGCTATCACCAAAGAGTTTAATTTCCTTAACGCCTTGCTGTAAAAGTCTGCCGAGAGAATTTTCGGCTTGATAACCAACAAATAAAATTGTGTTTTCCTTTTTCCATAAATTATGTTTTAAGTGATGCCTAATTCTACCTGCTTCACACATACCACTTGATGCAATTACAATCTTAGGCATTTTATCGGTTGTAATAGCAATAGATTCTTGTGTCGAAACGGATAAACTTAGACCATCAAACCAAATTGGGTTAATTCCTTGTTTTACTAATTCAAAAGTTTCTTCATCTAAACACGAAGTGTCACATTGCAAGAATATACTTGTCGCTTCAACGGCAAGTGGGCTATCCACATAAACTGCAAAGTTTTTATGCCCCTTTATCATACCACTATCTTTTATTTTTCTAATAGCATATAAAAGTTCTTGAGTTCTTCCAACTGCAAATGATGGTATTATTACATTTCCACCCCTGTTAAACGTCCTTTGAATACATTTTGCAAACTCAACTATCACATCGCCCGAATTTGACTCTTTATGGTTACGGTTTCCATAAGTAGATTCAATGACTAAATAATCGGTTTCTTCAACAATTTTAGGGTCGTTTATAATCGGTTGGTTAGTATTTCCAACATCACCAGAAAAAACTATTTTTCGTTTTTCTTCACCTTCTGTAAGCCAAATTTCAATACAAGCAGAGCCAAGCAAGTGCCCAACGTCAGTAAACCTAAGTTCAGTTCCCCAACCTATTTGAATAATTTCGCCATATTCCACAGGCCTAAAGAGTGAAATTGCACCGAGTGCATCTTTTAAGGTATACACAGGTTCTTTCATTGTTTTTCCTGCTCTATCCGATTTTCGTTTTTGCCAACCTGCTTCTAATTCTTGAATATGTGCTGAATCTCTTAGCATAATGTTACATAAATTGCAAGTTTCTCTCGTTGCATAAATTTTGCCACGAAAACCATCTTTATATAACTTTGGAAGCATTCCAGAATGGTCAATATGTGCGTGAGTTAAAAACACGGCATCGATTTTAGATGCTTCCACAGGAATAGGCTTATTTTCAAAAACGTCTATTCCTTGCTCCATACCACAATCAACTAAATATTTAGTCTCGCCCACTTCTAAAAGCGTGCAAGAGCCTGTAACTTCATGTGCTGCACCTAAAAATTGTATTCTCATTTTATCCCCCTTTATTTGTGGTTATTATGCTAATATAATATTTGTTTAACTTATGATTTTATTATATCACTTTTAAAAATATTTTCAATACTTTATTAAAATTTCACTTATTAAATAGCAAAGAAAAATTACATATAAAAAAACAGCCGTTATTAAAACGACTGTTTTTTTTATCATTATAATTAAGTTTATTTATTATTTGTTAATTATAACTTTATCAGAAACTTCTACCTTTTCACCATTAAAATCACTATCACTCATACTACCTGATGAGCCACCTGAAGATGAGCCACCCATTGACATTTCAATATGAATTTCTTTAGCATCTAAATCAATAGTTGCGTTCATTGGTGAGCCATCAGCTGTTAAAATTAATACTTCTTTACCTGTTGCATCAAGAACAAATTCATATGTGCCAATTTGCTTCATAAAGAATAATTGTAAAGTAAACACACCATTATCTTGTAGATATACAGAACATTTAATCATATTTAAGCCCATTGCTTGAACATATGTTGTGTATTCGCCAGCATATTTTTTCAAATCTTCTTGAGATTGTTTGTCACTATAGTCTTCAATACCATGAATAACGAAAGAGTCAAGTTTGTCGATATAGAAACTTATTAATGAACCACTTATTTGGACATTATTTTTTGTTATTAGCGCTATACTTGCGTATGATGGAATTCCATTTTCGTTATATGAAGAACCGCTAACAACAATCTCACCCGAATATGTAACTGCATCTTTATCGCCCATAACAAGTGTAAATGTTCTATTTTCTTCATTAACCTTTAATGAACCTGGTGTTTGAACTTGCATTCCTGTTTCGTCTTCAACTAAGAGTTTATATTCTCCACCAAAGCCTTTTACCATGTTAACACCTTCAAGATATTCACAACGTATATAAAGTTCGGCAATTTCAATACCCATACTTACATCATAAGGTATTGTGCATTGTTTATCAACATAAACACCAATAAATTTCATTTGTGTTTCACTTGGCATTTGTGTCATATAATCAAGCATTGTTTGTAATTGTTCTGATGATTGAACTTCAATTTGTTGCATAGGTTGAAGCATTTGGTGTTTATCACCACTAACTGACATATAAAGCGTGATTTTTTTGCCTTGTGTTGTTTCTCCACCTTCTATGTCTTCTCTTTCATAAATCCATGCTTCAATTTGATAAGTACCATCTTGGAAGTGATTTACTTTATAATCAGCAAGTTCAAATCCTTCTGGTAAATTTTGATGAGCAAGCATTTTTGCAACACTATACAAATCTTCGCCTTCGCTCATATTATAAACAACTTCTTTTACAATTCCGGTACCATCTTTTGTGTAATAATTGATAAGAAAACTTACAGTTTCACCCATTTCTTGACCATTTTTTAATGGTGAAACAATTTTATTAACAAAATCACATTTTAACTCTTGTGGAATCATGCCAAAGATGTATGAAGTAGCCATACCTTCTTTAATATCAGCATAAGTAACCATACCATTGATATTGATTGTAAAATAAGAACCACTATAAATATTCACAGAGCCTGTAAATACGCCATTTTCATCAACTCTTATCATACCTATTACTTCACCAGCATTAATTACCTTATATTCACCAGCGAGTTTTGCGTTAAAGTTTGTTGGTTGTTCTTTTACTAATTGATTTAAATCAATGTACGCTTCTAATTCAACTACTCCCCATTGGTCTCGAACAAAACCGAAAACTTCTGTGCCATCATATTCGATAAACGCTACAGAATTTTCAGGGAGATTTGGGTCAAGCATTGATAAATTACATGCTTTACCATAAAGTTCTCTACCCTTATATGTAAACACTGCAGACAAGTCATATATATTAACTCTAAGTGCTTCTTTGCACATTACACCATCAATTTTTACATCAAAAACTTGTTCTGCTTCGCTTGGATCATCAGGATATTCTGGGTATTCTACATCGCCACTACCTGAGCCGTTAGAAATGTTTTGTAACTCATCAAAACTAATTTTGCCAACTATATATCTTTGTAATTGTTGGCAGTCAATTAAGTCTGTATCATAATCGCCATCAATATCACTTGCAGAAATTATAAATGCTACTTCATCACCTAAAGTTCCTAAGATATATCTTTGCATAAGCATTAAGTCTTGAACATCAACATAGTTATTGCCATCAACATCACCTTTAATGATGATTTCTTCAGGTTCGCCTAATACTTCTATGAACGTTGAGTTTGCAAAACATTGAATTTCGTTTGCATCAACATCTGTTAAAAACGCACTTGTAAACCAAGCATCGCCACCACCAACTTCACGGCCAACAACTTCAATATCAAATAAATGTGTTTCATTTGATATTTGTTCGTTTCCTGAGTTACAAATAACGCTTATTTGAGAGCCATTTACTGTATGTTGGAAATTACCTCTTCCAAAAACACCAGCAATTTTAAACTCTGAAAAAGTTACATTTGATGGAAGGTTAATGATAAAGTGAAAACCTGCAACATTTGCATAACCTTTTGCCATATAAGATAAAGTTGCACTTTCACCAACTTGTATGTTCAATTCGTTTGCTTCAACAGTAACATTTTTTGCTGTTTGAGAAATATTCTCATCTGCAAATGCTGTCACTGCACCGATTGAACAAAGTGCTACCATTACGGCAAGAATTGCCATAAAGATAAGTTTTTTGAATGCTTTCATTTCTGTTTCTCCTTAATTTATTTTTTTATAATTATCCAACTGCTGTCCACACCTTCAACGATATCACCGTCAAATGCATAAGCAGAAATTGTTACACTAATAGAATCAACGTCTATTTGTCCTTCAATAACAAAGCCAGCAATCTCAGTAAAATCTTTTAGATTTTCACCCTGTGCCCAAACAAACTTAATTGTTTCGCCATTTACATTATAGTCTGCATAGTTGCTATCTAGGTTTGCACTAACATCTTTAAGATTTTTAATAGTAATATCTGCTAGTATACCACCGATATTAACATTGCCACGAACATAAACATTGATATAAGTCTTTCCGTCAACATTTTCAACTAATAACACAAATTCATTATACTTATCAGCAGAAATAACTTCATACTTGCCATTAACTACTAGGTCGTTACTTGGCATAACATTTGGAACATTTTCCCAAGCGAAGTTATATTTTAATGTGTTATATTCAGGTATTTGTGGAAGTTCAATTATTTGTCCTTCAAGCACCTTGTCTGTGTGGTAAACATTGCCGTCTATAACAAACTCAATTTTATAGTACCTTGTTATTGTTGCTGAAACAATAATGTTTTTAGCAGGCATAACTGATGGGATTTCGCTCCAACCACTAAATACACTGTCTTCATCATATGATGGCACGTCTATCTCAGGGACTTTTTCATTGAATAAAACCTTTTGAGTGAAATATAGTTCGCCGTTTACATAATAATAAATGTAATAAGGTTTTCCTTCAAACTGAGCAACTATTGTTATATCGCCTGTTATTATCGTGTCAAATGAGAAGTCTATCAATTTATCGCCGTCAACTATTTGCCATTTCTTGAACAAATATCCTTCCTTTTGTGGCGAACTTGGAATTGAAACCTTTTTGCCATATTTAACTATTTGTGTGCTATAAACATCGTTGCTATCTTTATCTTTGAATATTACTCTATATTCGTTTGCTTCAAAAATAGCGTTTACTATAACGTCACCTTTAATTTGGCTAAAGTCTTTATCCCAACCAATAAATGTGTGACCTTCAAGTTGTGCGTTTGGTGCCACTGCACTTTCGCCATAGGCAACATCTTGTTTTATTTGATTGCTACCATAAACAAAGGTTGCTTGATAAATATTGATGTCATAAGTAGCAACATAAACTAAATTGTCTTGGATATTATTATAATCGCTTTGTCCACTTTGCTTTTCCCAAGCCTTAAAGGTATAACCTTCTTTTTGTGGTCCAGCAGGCATTGATGCGCTTTGTCCTTTTTCAATAGTTTGTGTACTTATAACGCTTCCATCTTCGCCCTTAAATGTGATAGTAAATGTTTCTGCAGGCTTTTCTTGCATCTTTGCATAAACCGATAAATCACTTTCAAGTTGCATATTAAATTGGAAAGGTGTGGTAAATTCAGCATCTAAATACCAGCCATAGAACAAATATCCTTCTAATTCATAAATATAGAATTCGATATTTTTTCCATATTCAACTTTTTGGCTATTTACTAATTGACCATTGTAATAAAAATCTAAAGTATAAACTTTTGGTTGATATTGTGCTATAAAAATAACATCTTCGGTTATATTTGTATAATCTCCATCCCAACCTATAAATTCATAGCCAACTCGTTGAGCAAGGTTTGGTGCTATTGCACTTTGTCCATATTTTACATATTGAGTTGCACCGATTTTTTTCATATTATCATTATAGAACATAACGACAAATGTTTTTTCTTCATATACTGCGAAAATTTCAAGGTCTTGAGTTACTTTATTAAAGTTTTTATCCCATTTAATAAAGTCATAACCTATTTTTGTAGGAATTTCAGCAGGCTCAATAGCACTATCGCCATGATTAATTTGTTGTGGTTCGCCTAAAAGCCTTTCACCATCATAAAATTTAACTGTATATGATTTAATTTTGAATATTGGATATACATTTGTATCTGCTGTTATATTATTATAATCTCCGTTCCAACCCACAAACTCATATCCTTCTTTATAAGGATTACCTGGAAGTATTGCAGATTTATCTTGTTCAACAACTTGCGTGCCACCATATTGGTTTCCGTCAAAGTCAAAGAACTTAACTTCGTATTTTTCAATAACAGGAACAACCTTTGCATGCAATTCTAAGTTATCATACATTGGTGTTGAAAAATCATATGATTCTTGACTATTCAAATCTGTAAACCAACCAACGAAAACATATCCTAATCTTGAAACAACGCCTGGGAACGGAACTGTTTCGCCATAACTAACTTCTGTGCTTTCTAACTTGTCAAATGGCATGCCATCTGAATAGAAAGTTGCTGTATATTTTATTGGATTGTAATTTAAGTATATTTTGCCGTCTTCTACAATGTTTTCAGCATTACCTGTGTAACTATCGTAAATATAACCAACAACTTCTGGTATGTTATTAAAAATAAAGTTTTCGCCGTGCTTAACTTGTTGTGTGTCAATCAATTCTTTTCCATAGCCATATAAAGAAACGGTATATTGCTTGTCTTTAAGAATAGCGTTTACAACTAAATCTTCGCTTATTACATCAAAGTTTTTGTCCCAATAATCAAACTCTTTACCCACTCCACAATCAAAATCTACCGGAGCAACAACAGATTGACCTTCTTGAACAACTTGTTCGTTTACAACTTGACCATCAACACAGAACTTAACGGTGTACATTGCTATTTCAAGTTGCCACTTTGCTGTTAAAACAATATCCTTTTCAATTTTAGTCTTAAATGAAAATTTGTTTCCACTTTCATCTTCCCAATGTAAGAATATTTTTCCTGCCATTTCAGGTGTTTCAGGCACGCTTACATAACGACCACTTTCAACATAGTCTGTTTTATATTCGGTATTTTCATCAAGCATAAATACAACATTATAACCATCATCTGCTCTTACCGATATGGTTGAATTTATTGCGAGTGCACCTGTTAGTAAAAAGGTTAAGCATACTAATAAAAGAGTTATAAATTTAATTGATAATGACTTTTTCATATTTTGCCTCCTTTTGTTATTCGCTATCAGCGTATAAAATAATGTTATCTGTTATAGGCGTATTTTCAAAATCAAAAATCTCGCCTGTTCCTTGCACTTTCCAAACGGTATAACCATCTGGCAAAGCAGGTTCTATTGCATATTTTCCATCTGCTACCTTTTGGATTGTGCCATATAATTCACCATTTACATAGAAATGAACTGTGAAAGCATCAAACACTTTATCCCAGCCAGCATATAAAGTAATGTTTTCTGTTATTGGTGTTGAGAAGTTAAATGCTTGTGTACATTCCTTATCTATATACCAACCAGTAAAGATATAACCCATTTTACTTGGTGTTCTTGGAATACTTACATTTCCTTCAAATTTTGCATAACCAAAACCGATTATATTTTCATCATTTTCAGCAAATGTTACTGATACAATTTGCTTATCATAAATTGCATAAACATGCATATCTTCAGTAACGAAAGAAAGGTCTTCACTCCACTTAACAAAATCATATCCATTAACTATTGGTGCTATAGGTGTATCGGCACTTTGGCCATATTCAACGCTAATAGAATCAATAAGTGTTATTTGGTCTTGTTCATAGAAATATACTGTGTAGGTGTTTATACTGAATATTGCTGAAATATTTACATCGGCTGTAACATTAGTATAATCTCCTTCCCAACTGATAAATGTATGACCTTCTTTTGTTGGAACACCAGGAGCAACAGCATCTTTGCCACTATAAATTTCTTGAACACTTATTATCTCACTATCAACATAGAAAGTAACGGTATATGTTTCAAGAACTATTTCTTCAAACTTAGCATAGATAGAAATGTTTTGTGTTGCCGTTAGCGTAAAGTCATACTTTGTTGTTAAAGTGCTATCGGTATACCAACCATCAAAACTATATCCATCTTTTGTTGGCGTTGCAGGAACAGCAAACGCCGTGCCATAATCTGCAGTGATTTCACCTATTTTATTTGTACCATCATAACAAGTTGCAACATAACTTAAAATTTCATATTGAGCAGTTATTGTTAAGTCTTCTTTTATGTTGGTAAATGCCTTATCCCAACCAATAAATTCATAGCCATCTCTCGTTGGATTTGTTGGAGCAACAGCATTTTCTAAGTAGTTAATTGTTTGCTCGGATATAACATTTTGATTATAGTCAACAAACTTAACCTTAAATGTCATTGTTTCAAATTGAGCAATAAAGACAGTATCTTGAGTAATAACTGCATTTATATCATTATCCCAACCAACAAACTTTTTGCCTTCTATAGCATCGACACTTGGTGCAGATGCAAGTTTATTTGCTTCAACAATTTGTGTGTCAATAAGTTCGTTATTTGCATAGAATTTAACTTCATAAACACTTATAGGCTTTTCTTTATAACTTGCAATTAAAACTAATTCACTAACAATTGGTGTTTGGAAATTAAATTCAGTTTCATCTTCATAAATCCACTTGTCAAACAACATATTATTTTCTTCATCGATAATTGTTGTTGGCATCTTAGCAAGTTGACCATGTTCTATGTTTTGAGTTGAATGAACTTGAGTTTTGGTTGCATCCTTATAGAAAATTACTTGATATACTTTAATATTGTATGTTGCTTTAACAACTAAATTTTTCTCAACGCATGTATAATCTCCCTCTTCGCATACCCAAGCATCAAAGTCATACCCTTCTCTTGAAGGTGTTGCAGGAAGTGTTGCACTTCCACCTTCTTGAACTGTTTGAATTGCATCAATTCTTTTTCCGTTCCAGTCAACAAATTCAACCGAATAGGTTTTTATTGTTTGCTCCCATTTTGCATACAATGATATATTTGATGTAACTTTTGTATTAAAGTCATAAGGCTTTGTTAAACTTGCATCAGTAAACCACCCGATAAACTCATGGTTTTCTTTTGTTGGTTGATACATTGTTGCACAAGTATTGTATTCTACGTCTTGTGTTTTAAGGATTACTGTTTGACTTATAAATTGAACCTTCCTAATTTCTGGCACAACTTCAACATTAAGATTAAATTCCTTTGCAGGCATATTAAACGAGAACACTTTGTTCAATGAAAGTTCAGTTTCGCCTTCAAGGATTTTGCTGAAATCATAACCTTCTTTTTCAGTAATAGTCAAAATAAGCGCAGTTTTATAAGGAATACTATCTCCATTTTGATAAACTGTATTATCTGCTCCAATAATGGTTATTTCGCATTTACTAGAGTCGAATGTAATATTTAATGCATATGAGTTAACGCTAAACCTTGCTTCTAACGCATAATTTCTTGCTGGCATTGTAATAGAACAAGTTTGTGAATTACTAACAATCGTTTCTGTTCCACTTTCATACCAACCAATAAAGGTATATCCTGTTTTTGCTGTTGCCGATAAAGAAACAGATGCATTATATTCAACATTTGAACCAGATAAAATATCACACTCTATTTCACCTTGCTCAGATAAACAAGAATATTCAAAAACATACTGCATAATGTCAAACTTTGCAACAAGGTTAATGTTTTTAGTTACATTAAAGGTGTATTCGCTTTGGCTACTAATAAGCGTTTCGCCTTCATACCATCCTGCAAATACATAGCCTGTGTTTGCAGTTGCAGTTAAAACAATGCTGTTCCCTTTTTTAACCTTAGTGCCCGAACTACATGTTCCATTGACATTTCCATATGCTTGATTTTCAACACTATAAACAACAGTGTATTTTGGCGTTTCAGGCTTCTTGCATGAAACTGCAAACACTGAAAGACAAAGCATTGAAATAATAAGCATAGAGATTAAAACAATTCTCCTTTTCACTTTTTACCTCCTAAAAAAAATAAAACCGAGTCGTATTAATTGCCAAAAAAATAAACCCAGTAATAAAATATCAATGCGACTATAAAATTTTTTTAAATGATATATAATATCATTTGTTACAATTATACCCCTCATATAGTTAAATTGTCAAGCCTTTTATAAAAACTCTTTTTACTTTTTTAAGTCTTATTAATATTCCCATTCACATTATAGAGATATAATGTGGTTAAAATTAATAAAAGGGCTAACGATTTTAATTTCGTTAGCCCCACTTAATAGTTAAATAATAAAAATATGTGCGTGTACTTTGCGTGCATAAACAGGTATCGTAGACATCTATTAGGAAAACCCTAACCAAAAGCAACTCTATAATAAAATTAAAAATTTAACTACTTTTTAGTTTCTTCAATTATTTTACTAACACCTACTCCGTAAAAGTTATGTTAGTTTTTACATTTGCATATTCTTGACCGATTCTTCCGTTAAGTTCTTCTACAATATAACGCTCAAGTGCTTCCACATCTAACATACCATCATTTTTTAAGATTTCAGCATTTTTAAACATTGTCATACCACTTCCACAATCAAGAAGATAATAATTGGCTGCCGCAATGGTATATTTTTTGTCTAGTATTATAGGTTCGTACGGGAATCGAAGGGCTATTAACACCTAAAATCGCTAATAATTTACTAACGATTTTACAAATGGGTCAATTTTAATACAGTGCCCTTTAGGGACAAAATTTCTCACCCCTGCAAAACCCTAGCATTTCCCTAACGATTTTTGCTCTATTTTGCTATAAATTTCAGAAAAAAATAAAGGTCTAATTTTTTACAATTAGACCTTTTTTATTTTTCTCTCACAATCATTAAATCTCGTATTAAACCGCCACCTATTCTATTTCCTAATAGAATAAGGAAAAGATAGAGTTATTAAAGTCACTCAATCAAGTCCAACCTCTTCAATCTTGCACGAATACCACCATTATTTCTGTTATGTAATTTAGCTATATCCGATATCTTCAATCCTCTATTAAATTCCTCGATTAATTTGTTTTCTTCTTCCTTTGTCCAAGGTTTGCCAATCCTAGATTCCGGCACAAAAATATTTACTTGAGCAGACGCCTCCTCTAAAACTCCTTCAATAATATGATCTTTATAATTGTCACTATTTATAAAGTCTCTAATTATTTTCGTTATTTCTCCGCCATATTTTTCTTTTGCTTTTTTACCCAATAAAACATGCTTACTGTATAACTCTTCTTTTAAAACTGGAAGGTGTTTACAAAGACTATCTATTGCTTTGCGCCTTAAAATTTTCCAATAGGCAACACCTTCTTGCGCTGCTTTTTCTTTTGCAAAATTACTTAAACTTGAAGCTAATTCATTTAAAGATGCATTTCCCTTTTTTGAATTGATTGTACTACTCTCTTTAGTTCTTTGAACTTTTGATTGTTTAATATTTTGTATAATATCAAATAACCTTTCTCTTAATGAGTCATCAATACCAGTTATTAATTCCCCTGTATATGGATTTATAGAATTTGCAACATGAGATAAAATTTCTAAATCATCTAAATTTATATCTACTGGTAAAATTTTAATCTTTGAGGATTCCACTTCTCTTTCTTCATCTATATCCTTCGGTTGCACAGGTATTATATAAATATCTTTAGGCGCATTACTCCTTTCGACATTAGGTTTTAATTCTTCAGAAACAACTGCTGCACGTTGTAAAGAATCAATAAACACTTTTACTCTGTCTATAGATAAAGTTTGATAATAATGTGCCAAAATACTTGGAATATTATCAGTTTGTAAAGACAATATATAACCAATATCTTTTACTGCATTTCCTATTTTTAATATAATTGCTGATTTCCAAGTACTTCTTAAGCAAGAAGCATTAAGCCATTTAGCATCAAAAAAAGCTGGGCTATCTATTATATTATCCAAATGTTTTTGCAGTCCATTTGAAATCGCATAAGCCTTCGCAAACTTTAAAATTTCATATTTCTTAGATTCTTTTTCATTTTGTTTTATAAATGTGTCAAGTTTCTTGAAAGGAACTTTTATAAGATTAATTAATTCTTCTATTCTTTTTTCTACAGTTTCAAGTGGAGCATTATAACTTTTAACTATTTCTCGCTTAGTCTTCTCTAAAGCATTTTTTACATGTTTTAATTCATTATGATGTTTTAAGGCCAATTGATAATTATCTAGTGTGTATTCGAAATTAGAATAATATGGTACACCATTGCTTATACTGGTCTTAAGCTGATCATAATTTTCAAACATAACGACACCTGGCGTTTGTTGCGCCTTAACAGCTAAATCATATTTAACAAATGGCGAAGGTAACGATTGAGTTTTATAAACATCAATTGTTACTATTATTTCCTTATTCTTTGTTTCCATATATGATGCAAGGTTCTTATCGATAGGAATAATTTTAGCTACAAATTTATAGAAAGAGCCATCACTATATGGTACACATGGCAAACTAGCTATTATTAAAGCATCTTCTAAATTAAGCCCGTCTTGAGAAATATCTCTATATATCGGGTCTGTAAGTGAAATATTTGTGTATTTATTTCCTTTATAATCAAAAACGCATTTGTATCTAAATCTAAGTTCCCCAAAGTACTCGTGCGATGTTGCTTCTATTCTTAAATTCTGGACATGAAATATGTATATATTGTCCACCGCCCTCACTTTGTTCGGGCGGTAGACTTACCATTTCGCCACTCTTTATATTATCTTAAACGAAATCTCCTTGACTTTTTCGCCAAGCAAAAATTCATAAAAACCCTTGTAAAATCAAGAAATTTTTAGGTGTAATCAAACACCCACTATCATATGTAAGAAATTTTTACTGATTTTTTGCAGTTTTTACACCTGTTTTTACAGCCATCATTGTTAAAATTATAGGCTTTTGTCAACAACAAATTGATTTAATAATTAAAATTAAAGTTAAAAAGGATGTCGCTAAAAACGACATCCCCTAGGTTTTTATAAAAATTTTAATTGTTCGTTTTCTAATATTCTAATGTTATATAAATCTGGGTTTTTCTCGTTAGCAAAAAGCTCAACGTTTGGCGCAAGTTTTCTTAAACAAAACTTATAATAAACTTGCTTATTTGCTGGTCTTAATAAATTAATGCAGTTTTGCAAATATTCTTCCCAATTTTGCCATTTGTCAGCTTTCTTATAGTTGTTGATTTTTCCTATTTTATAATGTTCAACAGAATCATCTTTTAGGGTTCTTTCTATAAGTTTAATGCTTTCATCTGGCTCTATTGTCGGTTCAAAACTTGCAAAAGTTTTTATTCCGTTTTCATGAAGTGTTTTTAAAGTATAAAGTCTATCTTCAGGCAAGGACGCATAAGGCTCCCACTCTTTACTTTTATTTTCATCTAAAAACGTTAAGGTCGTTCCAACGGTTATTCTATTGCCAAAAGATTTGAACACGTCTAAATCTATAAGCATTTTGCTTCCACCTTTTGAAAGCACTGCAACGGGAACGTTATAAGCATTTAGCAATTTTAACACTTCTCTTGTAGTTTCACTGTTATCTGCATTATCACAATAAACGTCTCCTACAAATGAAATTAAAACTTGCTCTTTATATGTGTTTTTTGCAAATCCTTTTCTAAAAGTTTCAAAATATCTTTTCGTGGCTCAGGCTTTCCAAAATAACTATCTTCCGTTCGTTGAAGAGTATGAGGCGCATAACAATATTTGCATCTATGACTGCATCCGATATAAATATTTAAGGCATAAGGACTATATTCCCTTGCCATTCCCGTTGGTTTATATATAATACTCATGTTTATAATATCTAAAGTTGGGTGTTTGCTTGCAAGGACACACAACTGATGTTTTTTCAAATTTGAAGTTGCATAAACTGTTGTTTTTGCAGTAAAACGATAGTTTTACAAATTTATGAGTGCAAGCGAAATAAATTTAACTTCTTGTAATTTATATTTTAACATAAATATTATATTTTTTCAATTATCTATTTAATTTTGGGTAAAAAAACAATAAACCCGAACGAATCGCCTATAATTTCGATACATTCGGATTTATTCTTGTTTGGTGACCCCTACGGGAATCGAACCCATGTTACCACCGTGAAAGGGTGGTGTCTTAACCGCTTGACCAAGGGGCCTTCTGTTTGGCAAATTAATTTGCCTATATGTGAACCGACGCATACCGCCGTTTGTTTGCTGGTAGCGGCGGTCAGATTCGAACCAACGACCTGCCGGGTATGAACCGGCCGCTCTAACCAACTAAGCTACGCCGCCATAACTCAGTTGTCAATGTGTTTTATCGACAAATGCTCATGTATTATACCTAAAAAATGTTTTGTTGTCAAATACTTTTTATATGTTTTTTAAAAAAAATTTTAAAATTTTATTTTTTTATTTTTTTGACTATATTTATCTATTTTTTAGGATAAAAAATGCACTATTTTACATAGGTTTTATGTTGTTTAAGTCTATAATACCTTCAAACACTTGTTTTGCATATGGTGCAGCGACAGTTGAGCCATAATATTGCCCCACAGGCTCATCGATGACAACGAGTGCTAAATACTTTGGATTAGAGGCTGGAAAGTAGCCTACAAAACTTGACACATACTTTCCTTGAGCAATAATTCCATTTTGATATTTTTGAGCCGTGCCTGTTTTCCCTGCGACTGAATAACCTTCTATATAGGCTTGTTTACCAGAACCTTCTGATACCACTTTTTCTAACATTTCATTTAAAATTTTTGATGCCTTGCTACTTATTACCTTATTTTTTAATTGTGGCTCGATTTTCTCTGCGATTATGCCATTATCTGCATAAATATCGCTAACTAAATAAGGCGAATAATAATTGCCACCATTTATTGCAGCACAAGTTGCACTTGCAAGTTGAAGTGCACTGACGGCTATTGTTTGCCCAAAAGCAATTCTTGCCAAATCCACATTTTGAACAGCCCAGATAGGCAAAACCATACCTTGTGTTTCGCCGTTAAAATCTATGCCTGTAGTTGCGCCATAATTAAATAAATCAATATATTTATACATTGTTTGTTTGCCAAGCGACATAGCAATATCCACAAAGATTGGGTTACAACTATTATTTAATGCGCCTTGCAGAGTTAGTCCTGCATGTTTGCCATTTTTATGGTCGCTCCAACACTTAACTTTTTGTCCATCAATATATCTATATCTTGAAGAATTATACACATGATTGATAGAAAAAGCCTTGTTATTGCCTTGCAGATATTCCTCTATATTTGCGGCAGCAGTTAGAACTTTAAAAGTTGAACCTGGTTCGTAAATATCACAAACTATTCCATTTCTGCCTAATTTGTTTAGGGCTTCTAAGTCATCTCTTGGTATTTCGTTTAGATTAAAAGATGGTTTACTTGCCATTCCCCTAATTGCACCACTATTTGGGTCCATAACGATAATTTGTGCTGATTTTGCCTGATGAACTTGCATTGCTTCTTGCATTGCTGTTTCGCAAAGTTGTTGAACATTATAGTCTATTGTAAGTTTTAAGTTTAAGCCGTTTGTGGCTGGGCGATAACTTGCCTTTCCATCATTGATTTCTACACCAACTATGTCTGTTTCATATAAAATCTCGCCATTTATCCCAGAAAGATATTTATCATAATATAATTCTAAACCTGATTGACCTTTTCCGTCAGTTGAAGTAAAACCTAAAACCGATGTCAAAAATTCGTTATAAGGATAAACTCTAGAATTATCACGAGAATAATATACGCCTGATAAATTTAGGTCGAGTAGTTTTGATATTTTATCTTTGGAAACCTGTTTTTTTATTGTAATTTCACTAGAAATTGTCTTAGTTAGTCGTGAATATATAAATTCATAATCTAAATCCAAGCATTGTGAAAGTGCGCTTGCTAAAAATTGCAAGTCTTTAACTGCATTTTTTCTTACAAAAACAGTGTATGTGTCATCATTATTAGCAAGTATGACACCATTTGCATCAACAATTTTACCACGAGATGCAATTATAGGAATTTCTCTTGTCCATTGGTCTATTGCCTTTTGTTGCAAGTCTTCTCCCCAAATTACTTGAACATATAATAATCTACCTAAAACGAACAAAAATAAAAAGGTTATTGCAAGTATGATTGCAAGTAACCTCTTTCGTAAAACCGTTATTGAAAAATCTTGTTTAATAAAAATATCCCCCTAACAAACACTATTATATGTTTATTCGGGGGAAATTAATTTAATTACCATTTACCATTCCATATTGATTTTGTGCAACGTTGATGATATAGTCAGGTGATGAAATGTTTTCTACATTTGACATAACTTGATTATATTCCACAACCTTTTCGTTAAGGCTTGCGCTTATTGCTTTTTCTCTTGATGAAAACGTTGCTAATATTCCTGTATTAAGAACAATGAGTGCTAAAATTACTGTTACTACGAGTGAATAAAGAATTACAGCAACCTTGCCCTTAGCGTTTAAGTGATAAGCACTTTCTTCTATCACTTCGCTTTTCTTCATTTCTTCACGAATTTGTTCAATCTCATCGCCAAATTGCATTGTTGTTGAAGTTGGTCTGATGTCTTCATCAGAAAAATTGGTTACTTCTTGAGCAATCTCTGGTTCACTAACTTGCATTTTTTCTTCAGTGAACCTATCATAATTTAGAAGATTATATAAGTTTTGACGTATTTTTTCACTCTGACTAGTAGAGTTTGTTTCAGTTTGACTTTGTTCCACTTGCTCTAAAGCACGTGGTCTTTCAAGTAAATCCACACCACCTCTAGTTGAAGCAGTTTCAAATGTTTTGCTTTCAATATCTGTTGAACGCCTTGTTGTAACCATACTCTCTTCTCCTTATTTCTAAAGCACAATCGCTTAATTTTAAATTTTTTGTGCAATTCTTAGTTTTGCACTTTTTGCCCTACTATTATTTTCGAGTTCTTCTTGGTTTGCAGTTATAGGGTGTTTTGTTATAATCTCTATTTCCTTACGCTTGCCACATACACATACAGGCAAACTTTTGTCGCATATACAATCGCACTCTAATTCTTTGAATGCTCTTTTTACAATTCTATCTTCTAGTGAGTGAAAGGTTATAATTGCTATTCTTCCACCGACTTTAAGTGCCCTAGCCATATCTAATATCGTTTGATATAGCCCATCGAGTTCTCCGTTAACTTCAATTCTTATTGCTTGAAATGTTCGTTTTGCTGGATGTCCATCTTGTTGAAATTTTTTTGGAATACTTTTTTCAATAATTTCAATCAAATCGCCTGTAGTTTCAATAGTTTTTTGCTTTCTAGTTTTTACTATATTTGAAGCAATTGCACCTGCAAATCTTTCTTCACCATACTCTGAAAGTATTGTTTTTAATTCTTTTTCATCATAGTTATTTACTACTTCAAAAGCCGAAAGACTACTTGACTTGTCCATTCTCATATCAAGGCGAACATCTGTTGCCATATATGAAAAACCCCTTTCTCTATCATCAAGTTGAAAACTTGAAACGCCAAGGTCAAGTAGAATACCATCAAAACCATCGATATTAAGTTTTTCTTTTATATCCTTAAACGACTTAAAGTTGTCTTTTACTAAGGTGAACCTGCCATCAAACTCTTTTAACCTTTGACTTGCACGCTCAAGAGCATAATCATCAAGGTCGGTTGCCACAAGTTTGCCATTTGGCATGCTTCTTTTTAAGATTTCAAAAGAATGTCCACCACCACCTAACGTTCCATCAAAATAGATGCCATCAGGTTTTATCTCTAACCCCATCATGCACTCATCTAGCATAACGGATATATGTTTAAACTCAGTCATTTTCATTTAGCATGTCCAAAGCATCTGCAAGGTCTTCAAAGTTTACATCATTAAAATATTCGTTCCAAACTTCTTCGCTCCAAATTTCAATACACTCAGGTCCCTTAAATATCATTAAGTTCTTTTGAATTTTTGCATATTTAATTAGATTGTCTGGTAAACGAATTCTACCTTGATTATCTTCTTCTGCTTGCCAAGTGTTATAAAGAATAAAACGAGCAGCCTTCATTTGCTTTTCTCTATAACGATTTATACTACTAAGAGAAGCCTTCACCTTTTTCATTTGTTCTTCTGTGTAAACACAAAGACAATTGCCTGTGCCGATTGTTATCGAATAGTTCGAACCCAATTCTTCACGCAATTTTGCCGGTATTCGCATTCTATTTTTAGCATCTAATTGATGTGAATAATTCTTACCCGACATAGAAAAAGACTACTCCCCCTTGTTTTGATACTGATATTTTAGCACACATTTTGACCACTGTCAACCCTTTTTATAATTTTTTTTGCAATTTTGACCACTTTTTTTTATTATTTATGGCACTTTAACCACTTTTAACATAAAATTCTTGATTTAATTTTGCGTTTTCGCCAACAAATAATATTTTATTTTGATAGTGTTTTCCTAATGATTTTGGCTTTTTAACAACCTTTTGCATTTGGAATATTAAATTATCAGTGCCATCATACACATTTTGGGGTTGAAAGTGGTTAACAATTTGCGTTTTTATAAAATTATAGTGAGTACACCCTAAAATTACATTTTGGAAATCGCCCTTTTTGCAATTTTTTAAGTTTAACGAACTATTTGTTTTGCAACTTAAAAAATTCACCCTTTCTAAACAAAATAAGTTGCTTTCTATAGAACTTGCAAGGTCATAAAATCCCACGCTTTCAAACTTATCGTTGCTTTTAAAAATCTCTGAAGTTTTAACCGTTGATAACAAAATTGTTTTTTTGCCACTACACATTAAACTTTCGACCGGTGGAAAAATACCAAACACCACCATATTAGAATATTCTTTAATTTCATTTAATATGTTAACGCTTAAAGTATTGCAAGCAAGAACGAGCATTTTTACGGGATATGCTTTTATTATATTTATATTATGTATAGCAAGCGATAATAAATTTTGCCTGCTTCTATTTCCATAAGGCGCATTTAAGTTGTCTCCAAAATATAAAAAGTTCTCATAAGGAAATGCCTTTTCAATTTTTTTTAGAACAGAAATTCCACCTATTCCACTATCTAAAACTGCTATATAACCATCATTCATAATAAATTGTATGAATTTATTTGTAAAAATAGTGAAAATTTACGCGAAAAGCAAAATTAAGTGGTTAAATGTAGTTGCATTTAGTTTAATTTTGTGCTAAAATATCTTAGACATTAAAAGTAAACTAAGGAGTGCATTAGATATGCCAAATATTAAATCTGCAAAAAAGAGAGTTTTAGTAAACGCAAAGAAAACAGAACAAAACAAGTCAATCCGTTCAGCTGTTAAAACTGAAATGAAGAAAATTGACTTATTGATTAAGGAAAATAAGTTAGAAGAAGCAAAAGCAAGTCTTGCAGTTGCTTTCAAAGTAATTGATAGTGCTTGCAGCAAGAACATTTACCACGCAAACAATGCATCAAACAAAAAGTCTAAACTTGCTAAGAGAGTTGATGCTGCTATTTGTGCTGCTAAATCAAACGAAGAAGTTGCTACACCTGCTATAGAAGAAGCACCTGTTGTTGAAGTTGCTGTAGAAGAAGCTCCAGTTAAGAAAACAACAAGAAAGCCAAGGGCTAAAAAAGTAGCTGAATAATTTATTAAAACGGTCATTATTAGATGCCTATTGATTTTTCAATAGGCATTTTATCTTTTTAAATTTTATATACATTATATATAATAATGTTTCTAAATACCTACCCTTTTCTTATCAGTAGATATAAGGGTTATAACTCTACGAAGAGTAGAAAATGTTTTAATTCTAGCAAAATTTACTTGTTTAGAGTAAATTTTTATGTTATACTTAAATTATGGATATAAAAGAAAATCTTGCAAAAAACTTAATGCTATATAGAAAAGCAAAGGGTTTAACACAAGCCGAACTAGCAGATAAACTTAATTATTCTGATAAAGCAGTCTCTAAGTGGGAAAGAGGCGAATCTGTGCCAGACCTTGCCGTATTAAAGCAACTTGCCGATTTTTATGGCGTAAAAATTGACACGCTTATTGCTGAACCTAAAAAGGCTGTTTTAAATTCTAATAAAAATTCAAAAAAGCGTGTGGCTATTTACCTTTGTTCCACAGGTTTAGTTTGGCTTATTGCCGTTTTAAGTTATGCCATGATAAATTTGATTTTTCCATCCATAACTCACACATGGCTTTCTTTCTTTTACGCTATTCCTATCACATTTATTATCTTGCTTATTTTTACTGCCGTTTGGAAAAAGCCTTGGGTAAACACTATTGCAATTTCGCTTGTAATTTGGTCAACCCTACTTGCAATTTTTTTAACACTGCTCGTTTCCCTTACAAGCCCACCAAGAACTTTATGGATGCTTTTTTTAATTGGCGTTCCAGCACAATTATTAACCATTTTCTTTCTTATGTATAGAAAAACTAGATAATTTAAGTCAAATTATAAATTAAAGGTATGAACTTATCTTAAGTTCATACCTTTTTGTTTGTTTTTATTAGTTTAGCGTTATATCTTTGATTTTTTCATACTTTTTGAGAGCAATTTCTCGAACAACATCAATATTTTTGCCACTATCAAAGAACTCATCACTAAGTTTTTTAGCAAGAAAAATACTTTCGGTTGTATAATTTAGGCTTCCTAAATCGTGCATAAATTTACCACTTTGTTTATCGCCCATAAAATCGCCTGCACCACGCATTTTATAGTCGTGTTCTGAAATCTTAAAACCATCGCTATTGTCTTTTATTACTTTTAATCTTTCTAAGCCTTTTTCATCATTAGTTTTTGTCATTAAAAAACAATAACTTTTTATATTTGACCTTCCTACTCTACCCCTAAGTTGATGTAATTGTGAAAGTCCAAACCTTTCGGCATCGTGAATAACTATAACCGAAGCATCTGGAACGTCAACACCAACTTCAATAACTGTTGTAGACACTAAAATATCTAAATTTTTATTCTTAAACTCTTCCATAATGGCATTTTTTTCTTTATCTTTCATTTTGCCATGCAAAAGTCCAATTCTCTCATCGGGAAGTTTAGATTTTATGTCTTCAAAAAGTTCAGTTGCACTCATAACTGAGCCTTCTTCATCGCCTTCAATTTTAGGACATACAAAATATGCTTGTCTTCCTTCTTTAACTTCATTTTTAATAAATCCGAGCATATCTAAATATTTGTGCTGTGGAACTATATTTGTTTGTATTTCCACACGCATTTTCGGTTTGTCTAAAATGGTGGAAATGTCAAGGTCACCATAGAATATTAGCGACAATGTTCTTGGAATAGGTGTTGCACTCATAACCAACACGTCAGGCGTTATGCCTTTACTAAGCAAACTGCTTCTTTGAGCCACACCAAAGCGTTGTTGTTCATCACAAATACAAAGCGAAAGTTTTTTAAACTCTACGTCTTCAGTTAAAAGTGCGTGCGTGCCAACTATGATGTTTATAAAGCCGTTTTGAAGCATTAATTTTATTTCTCTTTTTTCTTTTGCCGTCATTGAGCCTGTAATTAGCGCCACATTGTAATCAGGAAAAACCTTTTTAATTGACTCATAATTTTGCCTTGCAAGCACTTCGGTTGGAGCAAGCATTGCCACTTGATAACCACTATTAACGGCAATAAAAATTGCACACTGACTTACGGCTGTTTTTCCACTACCTACATCGCCTTGCATAAGCCTGTTCATAACGCTTTCGCCTTTCATATCAGCAAAAATGTCGTTTACAGCCTTTTTTTGACCTTCGGTAAACTCAAATGGAAAACGCATTACTATAAACTCTAAAAGTTGTTCTGCAGTTGTGCTATATCTATTTAGCCTTACCTGAGTTTTATCGCCTTTTATGAACTTAAAGGCGGAAATTATAGAAAAATATTCTTCTACTGCAATTCTGTTAGAAGCCTTTTTCATGCTTTCAAAACTTGTTGGAGAGTGAACTTCTTTATATGCTTCATACAAGTTCATAAGACCATATTTCGCCTGTATTTCTAAAGGGATTATGCTTTTTGGTTTTTCTACATCGACAGCAATCCTTACGGCATCTCTAAATAGTTTTTGGTTGAGATAATTTTTAATTGCATATTGTGGAACTATTCCTTTAAGCCTAAAAACTTTTTCACAAGGTTCAAAAGATGGATTTACTAAACTTACTTCAAAGCCTTCTACCCTAACCCTGCCATAAAACAAATATTCTTCTCCAACTTTAAGTTTATCCGAAACATATGGTTGATTAAACCACACAACAGAAAATATAAAGCCTTCTTGCTCGCATCTAATTTTAACAAGTCCACCCCTTTTATAATATCTTGACATAGGCACGCTTAAAACCTTGCCTGCCGTTAACACAATGTCATTATGATATGCATATTTTAAAAGTTGACTTTCTCTTAAGTCCAAATAAGAGCGTGGAAAAAACTGCACTAACTGTGCAGTGTCAAAAATTCCAAGTTTATTAAATTCTTGCTCTCTTTTTTCGTTTACATAACGAATTTTTGTGAGTTCCATACCCTATTTGCCTTGCTTTTATCTAAAATATTTATTTTTATTATTAAAAAAGGGAAAGATTGCTCTTTCCCTTGTAAATTATTCTAATGCGATGTAATAATAGTAAATTGGTTGACCACCATAATGGATATCAACATCACAATCTGGATATTTTTCCATTATTTTTTCGCTAAGGGCAACAGCATCTTCTTCTTTAACATCTTGACCATAATAAAGTGTTATTATTTCTTCACCATGTTTTAACTTGTCAATTAAATCTAGTGTAACTTCACTAACGTCTTTACCATTTGACAAAATCTTTTTATTATCAAGACCTATAATATCGCCAACTTTAAGTTCAAAGCCATAAAGTTTTGTGTTTCTAACCGAATAGGTAACTTGACCAACGGTAACTGTGTCAAGCGAATGAATCATATTAGCCTTATTTTCGTTTACAGATAGGTCCGGATTAAACGCAAGTGCAGCAGCAAAACCTTGTGGAATATTCTTTGTTGGAATAACGTGAATTCGCTTGTTTTGAACTAGCGATTTTGCTTGTTCAGCAGCAAGAATTATGTTCTTATTATTTGGGAAAACAAAGACATTATCTGCATTAATTCTTTGAACGGCATTTGCAATATCATCTGCCGATGGGTTCATAGATTGACCACCTTCGATAACGCCATCAACCATTAAATCCTTAAAGATTGCAGAAATTCCATCACCTGCCGAAATAGCAAGCATGCCCATGTCTTTTTTCTCTGCTTCATATTTTTTCATTAAAGCACGATTTTGCTCTAACATGTTTTCAATCTTAAGTCTATCAAGTTCGCCAAGTTCTAATGCTTTTGAAAGTGCAACACCCGGTTGATTTGTGTGAACGTGAACTTTAACAAACTCTAAGTCACCAATAACGATTACGCTATCGCCAATTCCCATCAATGCTTCACGCAATCTTTCAATATCGGCAAGAGTTGTCTTTTTCTTTATGTTGATAATAAAGAATTCTGTGCAATAAGCAAACTCGATATTGCCAAGATTCATAATATCTGCGTGTTCCATCAAACTATCCGAAGAATTTTCTGTTGGAGCAACCACATCTTCACTTACACTTTCGCCCATAAGTGCTTTATACATGCCTTCATATAAGCACATTAAACCTTTGCCACCAGCATCTACAACCCCTGCTTTTTTAAGCACAGGTAAAAGTGATGGTGTTAGTTCAACTGCATTATTACCAGCAGTGATAAGTTCTGGCAAAAACGCTTCAAAATCCTTACATTTTGAACGAACTGATTGAGCGTGTTCAGCAACCATACGAGCAACTGTTAACATTGTTCCTTCTTTTGGTTTACTTACTGCGCCATATGCAACTTCTGCACCAGAAATCAATGCTTGTGCAAAAAGTTTTGTATCGATTTCTTCAGATTTTTTAAGTGTTGAGCAAAAGCCCCTTAAAACTTGTGAAAGTATTACACCAGAATTACCACGAGCACCACGAAGTGCGCCTTTTGAAACTGCTTCTGTAATATCTTCTACTTTATTGCTTTGACAGTTAATGAGTTCCTTAACTGCTGATTGAAATGTTAGTGACATGTTTGTTCCTGTGTCTCCATCTGGAACAGGAAAAACGTTGAGTGCATCGATTGATGCTTTATTTACTTCGAGTAATTTTGCTGATGTTAAAATCATTGATTTCAACATTGAGCCATTTATCGTTTTTTGCATATTAAACCTCAAAATATGAGAACATATATAATTTTATTATATTTATGATTGGTTAACTAAATATTAACTTACAACACCTGTTACACTGACATCGATAGTATCAACAATCATACCAGTAAATCGTTCTACTTTATACTTGATAGATTCTTTTAACGCTTCTACAACGGCTTTGATTGATACGCCATATTTTACTATTACGGCTATTTCTATAAATATTCTATCTTCTTCAGAACGAACCTTTACGCTTCTAAATTTAGAGCCAGTTTTCATTAAACTAACAAAAGACAAAAAAGCATTGTGGCGTGGATATGCTACAATGCCATAACAGTCTGTTGCTATATGAGAAACAAACTTTTCTATGGTTTTATCAGAAATTACTATCTTTCCATATATATTGTTAGTTTTTACAGACATATTAACCTCTCTATAAATACATATCTATTTTACAATATTTCAAATGATTTTGCAACATTTTGGTAGGGTTAAATAAAAATTTTTCTATTTACTATAATTTTAATTATATTTTTTTAATAAATTGCCCTTTTTTTGTTGCTTTTTATCAAATAATATGGTAAAGTATTCGTTGTTAATAAATAAACAATTCCAAACTGGAGGATAGAGTAATGAGTAGAATTTGTAGCGTATGTGGTAAAGGCAAACTTTCAGGCAATTTAGTTAGTCACTCTAATAGAAAAACACCTAAACTTTATGAAGCTAACCTTCAAAAAGTAAGCGTTAAAAACGAAAACGGAACAGTTTCTAAACAATATGTTTGCACTCGTTGTCTAAAGAGTGGCAAAGTTGAAAGAGCTTAATCATCTATTTTAATTTAGCAATTTTTTAAGGGTATATTCACACGAATATACCCTTAATTATTTTATTCCATTTTATTTGATTTTATTAGTTTTTAGTCATTAAATAATTCTGTTGACAAATATCTTTCACCCGTATCTGGCAAGATAACAACTATCGTTTTGCCCTTATTTTCTTCTTTTTTTGCCATTTTAACTGCAACTGAAAGTGCTGCGCCAGATGAAATTCCCACTAAAATTCCTTGTTTTGTTGCCAAAAGTTTTGCATATAAAAAAGCATCTTCATCGCTTGCACACTCTATCATATCGACATACTCGCTTAGGTAATTTTCTGGCACAAAGTTTGCGCCTATTCCTTGAATTTTATGAGAACTACTTTTACCTAAACTAATCATTGGCGAACTTTTTGGCTCTACGCCAACAACTTTAATCTTCTCGTTCTGTTCTTTCAAATATTTGGCCGTGCCCGAAAGAGTTCCACCCGTTCCAACACCAGCAACAAACATATCAATTTTTCCATCAGTATCTAAATAAATTTCTCTGCCTGTTGTAAAATAATGCGCATCAATATTTGCCTTATTATCAAACTGAGAAGGTATAAAACTGCCTTTTATTTGAGATTTTAACTCATTTGCCTTATCAATTGCACCCTTCATGCCAAGTTTTCCATCAGTTAAAACAACTTCTGCACCATAGCCTTTAATGAGTTTTATTCGCTCTATACTCATTGTTTCTGGCATTGTTAATATGAGTTTATATCCCCTTGAAGCACAAATTGATGCCAAGCCTATTCCTGTGTTTCCACTCGTTGGCTCAATAATCGTTGCACCCTTTTTGATAACTCCATCTTTTTCGGCTTTATCAATCATAAAAAGTGCAGTTCTATCTTTTACACTTCCTGTAGGATTAAAATATTCCAATTTTGCTAATATTTTGGCTTTTAATCCTAAAAAATTATTAAAATTTTTAATTTCTAAAAGTGGCGTTTTGCCAATTAAATCTTCTACTCTATCAAAAATTTTCATACTTTATTTATCCATTTCAAGTTGTTTTTTCAATTCAACAAGCGCTCTAAATCGATGACTGATTGTGTTTTTTTCCTCTGCACTTGCAATCCCTAAACATTTATTTAAATCATAACTAAAAAACAATGGGTCATATCCAAAACCATTTTCGCCATAGCATTTATCCATAACTTCGCCATGAGTTTCGCCAAGTGCCGATATGATTTTTCCGTTTGGTTTATAGTAAACTAAATGACAAACGAATTTTGCCTTTCTATTAGTCTTTCCTTTCATGTTTTTTAGCAATAATTCATTATTATGTTCATCAACGCCGTCACCAGCATATCTTGCACTATAAATCCCCGGTTCTCCATTTAACTCATCAACACAAATGCCACTATCATCAGCAAGGGCTGGAATATTAAACCTTTCGCACACGGTTTTTGCCTTAATTAAAGCGTTTTCATAAAATGTTGTGCCGTTTTCTTCGATTTCAAAATCCACGCCAAGTTGCTTATAACCTATGATTTCATAATCAGGTAGCATTTGCTGAATTTCTTTAATTTTGTGCAAGTTTCCACTTGCTAAAACTATCTTTTGCTTTTCCATGTTTATCCTTTATAAATAACTTCGCTTAAAAGCACAAAATCTTGTGCGCTCAAGTTTTCGCCACGAACTGTTAAATCTAAGTTTGCCTTAGTTAACACTTCTTCTGCTTTTGCCCTAGAAAACTTATATGTGTTCATCAAGTTGTTTACAAGCATTTTTCTTCGGCTTGAAAAGGCGCATCTTACAACGTTTCTTACATTATTAAAGTCAACACCTTTAAATTTATCCTTTTCAATAGTGATTTTAACTATTGCTGAATCTACATTTGGAACAGGCGTAAATTTTTCTCTACCCACCTTTAATACAACTTCTGCACTGCCACGAAGATTTATCCCTACAGTTATTGCACCATAATCTGAAGAACTATTTTTTGATGCTAAACGATATGCAACTTCTTCTTGCACCATAATTACCATGCCTTTAATATTTTTGGCGTTTTCTATAAATCGCATAATTATTGGCGTGGTTATATAATATGGAAGGTTTGCAACTAAAATATATTCCCCACCTAGTTTTTTCTCAATTTCTTCAAGGCTAACTTTCATAATGTCATTAAACACTATTTCAACATTATTATAATCGCTTAAAACATCGTTTAGGACTGGCTTTAACCTTGTGTCAATTTCATAACCAACCACTTTTTTTGCCTTTTTAGCAAGCGCACTTGTAAGTGCCCCAGCACCACAACCTATTTCTAAAACGGTGTCACTGCTTGTTACCCCTGCTTTTTCTACAATTTGGTCAAGCAAATCCGTGTCGGTTAAAAAATTTTGACCGAATGCTTTTTTGAGTGTTAGATTATGTTTTATTAAAATTGATTTTAGTTTTTCCATAATTTACCTAAGCAAATATTTGTGCTAGTGCATAATTTGTTTTAGCCTACACATACTTATATTTGTAAAGATAATCTCTTTACTATATAATTTATACAAATGAATTAAGAAAATAAATATAGTGGGCATTTTGCCGACTATATTTATTTTATTTTATAAAATAATCGCTTGCCATTTTGCATGATTTGGCTTGCTAATTCTTGTTCGCTGATATCTTTTATTTGGGCGAGTTTTTTAACGATTAAAGGTATATTTTTTGGCGTGTTTAGTTTGCCCCTTAATGGGTGTGGCGACAAATATGGACTATCCGTTTCGGTTAAGCACATATCATTTGGCACGTATTTAGCAACATCTAAAATTGCATTTGCGTTCTTAAATGTTAGTGGCCCTGCAAACGAAATATATAAGCCTATATTTAAGTATTCTTTT
>JAZOMM010000027.1:0-3173 GCA_045653965.1 Christensenellaceae bacterium
ATGAATCTGCTAATATCATTTTTGGTGCAACAGTTGATGAAAATATGGTTGACGAAGTTAAAATTACAATTATTGCAACAGGTTTTGCACCAAATAATGTAGAAAAAGAAGAAGTTGCTATTAAACCAGCAATTAATTTTAATGAAAATAATGCAAAACTTCAAGATGATGTTCCACCATTACTTAGAGAGTTTGAACAAGAAAACAATGCTATAGTAGAAGAACAAGTTGAAGAAGTGGCTGAACCTATAGAAGTTGAAGAACCACAACCAACAGTTGAAGTAAAAAAGGAAAGAGAACTTCCTGCATTTATGAGAAAACTCTTTAGAAAATAGTGGGTAAAATTTAAAGAAATTCCTTAAAATGAAAAAGATGGATTTTAGTCCATCTTTTTTAAAGGTTAAAAAGACTTTTGTTTTAAAGGTAAGGACACATGAGAATTAGAAGAAAGAAGCATCTTGAAGAAAGACTAAAAAATGCAAGTGACATATTGATAGTTCCAGAAAGGGATATCGTAAATGTTAATATTGCAGTTCAAAATAAAAAATATTATGATTTTAAGCAGTTGTTTGGCAACGATAATCCTGTTGAGTTGGAGATAGGTTGTGGTAAAGGTGGGTTTATAACTCAAAAAGCACAAAAAAATCCAAACATTAACTATATTGCTGTAGAAATGCTAGAAAATATAATAGTTATGGCTTGCGAACTTGCAAAAGAAAATGGACTAAATAATATAAGGTTCTTAAATACGGGTGCAGAATATTTACCACGCTATATAAAGGAAGGTTCTATTAGTAATATTTATCTAAATTTTTCTCCACCTTTTCCAAAAATCGGTAGCGAAAGTCATAGGCTTACAAGCGATAGGTTTGTTTTGGCATATAAGTCTTTTCTAGTTAATGGTGGCAGTATTTATCAAAAGACCGATGATAAAGATTTCTTTGAATATTCTTATTCAAAGTTTGTTGAGCATGGCTTTAATGTTAGGGATATAACTAAAGAACTTTTAAGTGGCGAGATAGATAATATCCAAACCGAATATGAAAAGATGTTTGAAAGGTTAGGAATAAGTGCTTACGGTTTAATTGCACAAAAAAACTAAAATATAAATTTAAACAAGAAATAATTTAATAAACAATTTTAAAGTTTTGTTTATGTATAAAAAGGGTCAAAAGTAGTGATTTTTGCATTATTTTTGACCTTTTTTTAATAAAATCTACTAAGAGTAGAATTAAATTTTGTGTAAACTAACATGAGAAATTAGGTAACTTAAAGATATATGTATATTCAAATAACAAGAGAGCGTTTTAAGTTGTAAAAAAAATATAAATGCAGTAGAATATCATTGTGCTAAAAAGCAACAAACAAAAATGGAGCGAGTTTTATGGACAAAAAAACAAACAATATAATAATATCAATGGAAGCAACATGCGACCTTAGTAGTGAAATGATAAAAGAAAACGATTTTAGAATTATAGACATGAACTTTCTAATTGATGGTAAAGAATTTTCTACAAAAACTGATGATGTTGTAACTTCTAACCTTTATGGCAATATGAGAGAAGGGGCAAAAACTTCTACAAGTCAAATAAATCAGATTGTGTATGAAGAATATTTTACTAAATTACTAAGTGAAGGCAAAGATGTTTTGCACCTTGCCTTTTCAAGTGGATTAAGTCAAACTTGTCAGTCAGCAATAAATGCAAGTAAAAATGTAAACAAGAACTTTAATAACAAGGTGTATGTTATAGATAGTTTATGTGCGTGTGCTGGGCAAGGTTTACTTGGTTTAGTTGCAAAAAAATTTATAGATGATGGTGGAGATATAAAAAGTGCCGTTGAATATCTAGAAAAAATAAAATTGAATATTTCGCACTTGTTTTCAGTTGATAACTTAAAATATCTTGCAAATGGTGGAAGAATTAAAAAAAGTTCGGCAATTGTGGGCAATGTGTTGCATATAAAACCTGTTATGAAAGCCGATAATGAAGGTAAACTTATTGTTGTGCAAAAAGTTATGTCAAGAAAAAAGGCATTAAAAGAACTTTTGAATATGTATAGCGAATTATGCGATGATAATTATAAGTTTTGCATAATTTCGCATGCAGATTGCTTAGAAGATGCTGAATATATAAAGGAAAATGTAAAAGAACTTAAAGGATTGGATAGTGTGATAACAAATCTTGGTCCGATAATCGGCAGTCACTCAGGTCCAGGTACTATTGCTATCTTCTTTGTGTCTAAATATAATAGATAAAATAGATAATTAAAACAACCTAAAAATTTAGGTTGTTTTTTTATATTATTTAAGTAGTTTTTTGTTATGTGTTTTTAATTTTGACTTTACATATTTAAAATTATATATTATAATATTATTAAATTAAGAAAGTTAGGTGTTTAAGTTTATGAAAATTATTCATACTGCAGATTTACATCTTGATTCAAAAATAGATGGAATTCCAAATGAAAAATCAAAAATTAGGCGTGATGAAATTATAAGAACATTCGAACGCCTTGTTGATTTTGCAAAGGAAAATAATGTTAAGGCAATTATTATTGCAGGCGATATGTTCGACACGCAAAAAATCTCTCTAAAAACTAGAGAGCGTGTTTTTGGTTGCATAAGAAACAATAAGGACATTGATTTTTTATATGCATCGGGAAATCATGACCAAACAAGTGCTATATCAACTATTCAAGATTTGCCAACTAATTTTATTGAATTTAACGACAACCTTAAAAGCGTTAGATATGGCGATGTTGTCATCTCTGGCATTTTGTTAAATTCAACTAATAAAAATATTGTATATGATATTTTATCGCTTAACGAAAAGGATGCGAATATTGTTATTATGCACGGACAAGTGGCTGGATATAAAAGCAAAGAAGATGCCGAAGTTATCAGTATTCCAAGATTAAAAGGTAAGTTTATTGACTATTTGGCACTCGGTCATATCCATAGTTATTCTAAAGAGCCGATTGATGAGCGTGGATATTACGTTTATTCTGGGTGTCTAGATGGCCGTGGCTTTGATGAACTTGGAAGTAAAGGCTTTGTTTTGCTAGATTGTAAGCAAGGCAAGGTTGAAAGTGAATTTATTGAATTTTCTTCAAGAACCTTATTTGAAAAAACTTTTGATGTAAGCGAGTATGACTCCTTTTATCAACTATCG
>JAZOMM010000028.1:0-1979 GCA_045653965.1 Christensenellaceae bacterium
ATGTATGCAGTAAAAACGTTTAGCGAGATTTTTATTCCAAAAAATTGGAAGTTATAATAAATAAGTTTAGGAAGATAAATGAAAGGTTTTGATGCAAAGTTCATAGACGAACTTAAAAACAAAAACGATATAGTTGAAGTTGTTGGAAAATATGTTCAGCTTCAGCAAAAAGGTGGAAACTATTGGGGAAGATGCCCTTTTCATCACGAAAAGACGGCTTCGTTTTCGGTTAACCCTAATGGTCAGTTTTTCTATTGTTTTGGTTGCCATAAAAGTGGTGACGTTATAAGTTTTGTTATGGAAATTGAGTCGCTTGACTTTAACGATGCCGTTAAGTTTTTGGCAGAAAGGGTTAAAATGCCACTTCCTGAAATTAAGTATGATGATGAAAAGATTAAAGAGCAAAAACACCAAAAGGAAAGGCTTTTATCTCTGCTTGTGGACACTGCTCGTTTTTATGCTTCAAATCTTAAAAAAGATGAGTCTATCAAACATAAAGAGTATATATTAAAAAGAAAAATGACTTCTGAAACTGTGGCAAAGTTTGGCATAGGTGCATCGCTTAACTTTAACGATTTGCCTAAGTTTTTGCTTTCTAAAGGCTACACCTATGAAGAAATGACGCTTTCTGGGGTGGTTGATAGTAAAGACGGAAGATATTATGATTCGCTTGGGGGTAGACTTATAATTCCTATAATAAATCAGTTTAACCAAGTGGTTGCCTTTGGTGGAAGACTGCTTGAAAAGGCTGATTTTGCTAAGTATAAAAATACAAGGGAAACTTCTGTTTTTTCTAAGTCAAACAACCTATACAACTTAAACAACCTTAAAAAACTTAAAAACGAAATGGGGCTTGACGGCGTTATAATCGTCGAAGGGTATATGGACACCATATCTTTAGTTCAAGCAGGGTTTAGAAACGTTGTGGCAAGCATGGGCACGGCTTTAACTAAAGACCAAGCGAGAATACTTAAAAGATACACCGACAAAGTGTATATTTGCTATGATGGTGACTTTGCTGGACAAAAGGCTGCTATTCGTGGCTTAGAAATTTTAAGCGAAGAAGGTTTAGAAGTAAAGGTGGTGGCGCTTCCTGAAGGGTTAGACCCAGATGACGTTATTAAAACTTATGGGGCAGAAGGATATAGAAAACTTTTATTAGATGCCAAACTTTTAATCGACTTTAAACTTGATATAATAAAAAGAACTTACGATGTAAACACGGTTGACGGAAAGAGAAAGTATGTTATAAATGCAGTTAAGGTTATTCGTGAAAGTTCTTCGCCAGCCGAACAAGAAGACCTACTTAAAACGGTTAGAGATGTGTCTGGCACTAGCCTAGATGCATTAAAGAGAGAACTTTATAGCGAAGAAAGTAAAAAACCTAACACAACTGCACAAACTAAGTTATATGTAGAAAACAAGGGCGATAAAATCACTATTGCTTCGAGATATGTTTTGGCATCTTATCTATTTAACAAGAATTTTGCCAAAGAAACGGATATAAGGACTTTGCAGTTTGACCTTCCTGTTCACAAGGAAATTCAAAGTTATATTATTGAAAAACAAGAAAGTGGACAAGTTGTTAAGTTCAACGATTTATATGAACTCATATCTAAAGAGTTTTTTGATGAAGTGGGAATTATTGCTGGCTTAGAAACCGAAGAAAACAATAAACTAGACCAAGCCACATATTTCTTTGACTGCATTAAAACGATAAAGACAGAAATATTAAATAGAGATATAAATAGGCTTACGGCACTTTTTGAAGTGGAAACGGACACTGAAAAAAGGCGAACTTATGCCAAAGAAATGGCTTCGCTTGTTGCCCAAAAGAAAAAACTAATTTAGAAAATACGGTATAAAGTAGGAGGAACTTTATGGAAGAAATATTAAACCAAAATGGTGAAGAAAGAACAGAAGCGATTGGAGAATCTCTTTCGCCAGAACTTATGGATGTTGTTGCCGACATTATAATT
>JAZOMM010000029.1:0-1634 GCA_045653965.1 Christensenellaceae bacterium
CTCTATGCCAAGAACAACTGAACATAGACTTGTTATTCTTCATAAAAATACAAAGAATATCCTTGCTCAAATCACAGGCACTGTTGGAAACGAAGGCATAAATATCTCTAACCTAACAAACCAATCTAAAGGCGACTATGCTGTTACAATGCTCGACATTGATGGCAAAGTTTCTGATGAAGCAATCAAAAACATCGCTCAAGTTGAAAACATCATCAAGGTAAGAGTTATCTAATTAGCGATATAAGTTAAACAAAACAAAAAAGGTGGTAATCTTTACCACCTTTTATTTTTGGTAAAATGCGAACATATGTTTGACTTTTTGTTTTTTTATATGTATAATATAGTAAAGGTGAAATTATGTTAGATTTGAAAAGGCTTGAAATTTTATCAGATGGTGCTAAATATGACGTTTCTTGTTCTTCAAGTGGGTCAAAGCGAAAAAACGTGGGTGGGCTTGGAAACGCCTGTTTTTCTGGGATTTGCCACTCTTTTACGCAAGATGGTAGATGCGTTTCGCTACTTAAAATTTTGATGAGTAATGATTGCATTTATGACTGCAAGTATTGTGTAAACAGAGCATCTAACCAAACGCCAAGAGCAACGGCAGAGCCAAGAGAGATTTGTGAACTTGTTATTGAGTTTTATAAAAGAAACTATATTGAAGGTTTGTTTTTATCTTCTGCAATATTTAAAAACCCAAACTACACTATGGAAAAATTATTTGAAACGGTTAAACTTTTAAGGACCGAATATCATTTTAACGGATATATTCACCTTAAAGGCATTCCGTTTGCTGACAAACTATTGATAGAAAGGGCTGGGTTTTTTGTGGATAGAATGAGTTTTAATATCGAACTACCTAGCGAAAAGAGTTTGTCACTTCTTGCCCCACAAAAGAGCAAAAAAGGCATTATAGAGCCTATGAAGATGCTTGCTCTAGATAAATATTATGATAACCCACTTAAACTTAATCGCAGAAAAGATTTTTTGCCTGCCGGTCAAACAACACAAATGATTGTGGGGGCTTCGCCCGAGTCTGATGCTGAGATTTTGAAACTGACCGAATTTATGTATAGAACTTATAAACTTAAAAGGGTATACTACTCTAACTATGTGCCAACCAACTTTAATACTTCCTTACTTCCCTACTCGCAAGCACCACTTATTAGAGAGCATAGGCTTTATCAAGCCGACTGGCTTCTTAGATTTTATGGATTTTCGGCAAGTGAAATTACCGATGATAGTGGAAATTTAAGCACTGAGTTTGACCCAAAGTGTGCGTGGGCATTAAAGAATTTGGGGCTGTTCCCTGTTGAAATTAACTCTGCACCTTTTGAAATGCTAATTCGTGTGCCTGGGATTGGCGTTAAAAGTGCAATGAGAATAGTAAACGCAAGAAAGCACGCAAAACTCGACTTTGAGCACTTAAAAAGGCTTAGGGTTGTGCTTAAAAGAGCCGTGCATTTTATTACTTGCAGTGGAAAATTTATCGGCACAAAAAACGAATATTCGATTAAATCGCTTTTAATAGGCGCTGAGATAAACCAAAATGAGCAACTTTCTATGTTTAATTCTTCTTCGGCTTCACTTTCGGCACTAACGGGGGAATTATGAAAATTTTTGTTATTGAT
>JAZOMM010000030.1:0-1792 GCA_045653965.1 Christensenellaceae bacterium
TGTTCCACCAATTGGAAGGTCTTGTTATTGACAAAAACCTTTCACTCTGCGACCTTCAGGGTCTTCTTGATACTTTGGCTAAAACTGTTTTTGATAAAGACACAAAAACACGTTTCCGTCCTTCATTCTTCCCCTTTACAGAGCCAAGCGTTGAGGTTGACGTTACTTGTTGTAAATGTCACGGCAAAGGCTGTAGCCTATGTAAAGGCACTGGTTGGATAGAAATTTTAGGTGCAGGCATTGTAAACAAAAAAGTATTAGAAATGAGTGGAATTGATTCTAACGAATATTCTGGCCTTGCTTTTGGTCTTGGTATTGAAAGAATTACAATGATTAAATATGGTATTTCTGATATTAGAACATTGTTTGAAAATAATGTTAAGTTCTTAAAACAGTTTAATAGGAGATAAAAATATGAAAGCACCACTTTCTTGGTTAAAAGAATATGTTGATATAGATTGCTCTGCAGAAGAGTTAAAAGATAAATTATTTTCATGTGGCTTTGAAGTTGAAGATATGACTTATATTGGAAGACATATCAATAGAATAGTCACATGTAAAGTTTTAAGCATTGAAAAACACCCAGAAGCAGATAAACTTTCTGTTGTTCAAGTTGATGCAGGCGAACACGGTAATTTGCAAATTATAACAGCAGCAACAAATCTTTTTGTTGGGGCAGTTGTTCCTGTTGCTTTAGATAATTCAACTCTATCTAATGGCGAAAAGATTAAAACGGGCAAACTTCGTGGTCTTACATCTTATGGAATGTTTTGTAGTGGGGAAGAATTAGGCATAAATGATGATTGGTATTTAGGCGCATCAGTAAACGGAATTTTAATTCTAGATGAAACCTTCCCACTTGGCGTTGAAGTTAAAGAATTGCTTGAAATTGAAGATGTTATGTTTGACATAAACATCACTGCAAATCGCCCTGATTGTCAATCGATTTTAGGTATTGCTCGTGAAGTTGCAGCAGTGTTAAATAAACCACTAAAAATGCCTGCTCTTGATTACAAATGTAACAACAATATAAGCACGAAATCAATAGTTAAAGTTACAAATTCTGCTTATGATTTATGTCCAAGATATTCTGCTCATTTAGTTAGTGATATAAAAATAGAAGATTCTCCACTATGGTTAAAAAGAAGACTTTTCTCAATGGGTATTAGGTCAATAAATAATATTGTTGACATTACAAACTACGTACTTTTAGAAATTGGACAACCTATGCACGCTTTCGATTTAAGCACTTTAGAGGGAGGTCAAATTGAAATTCGTAGGGCTTTTAATAATGAAAAAATAATAACACTTGATGAAAAAGAGTTTGAACTTAATCAAAACAATCTTGTTATTTGTGATAAAAACAAACCTGTTGCACTTGCTGGTGTTATGGGTGGATTAAATAGCGGTATTAACGATAATACTAAACAAATCGTGTTTGAATGTGCTAAATTTACAAGGGATAATATTAGAAAAACATCTAAACAATTAGGTCAAAGAACTGATTCATCATCTCGCTATGAAAAAGGCGTTGATTATTTTTCAGTTGAAACAGGTCTTAAAAGGGCATTAAATCTCATTAATACGCTTAATTGTGGCAAAATTGCTTGCGATGGCTACGATTTATATGAAAGCGAGATTAATCAAAAAGAAATTACAACAACAATCGATAAAGTTAATGGAGTTTTGGGTATTGATGTGCCAACAGAAACTATTGTTGATATATTAACAAGACTTGGCTTTGGAGTTGCTTGTGATAATGGTAAATTAACAGTTAAAGTTCCACTTTATA
>JAZOMM010000031.1:0-10846 GCA_045653965.1 Christensenellaceae bacterium
AAGGATGAAATTGACCGTCTGGTCATTGAAGTCTTTGCGCAGTGTAGTAACATAGCATATCGCCGTGTAGACACGCTTAAAGTTTGTTTCTTTGGATTTTGCCACTTATAGTCTTTGGCAACTCATCTCTGAATACAACTACTCTTGGATATTTATATGGGGCTGTGTGGTCTTTAACGTATTTTTGGATTTCTTTCTTTAGTTCTTCACTTGGGGTTGTGTCTTTTGTTAAAACAATGCTTGCTTTAACAACTTGTCCCCTAACTTCATCGGGAACGGCAGAAACGCCACACTCAAGAACATAAGGAAGTTCCATGATAACGCTTTCAATTTCAAATGGTCCTATACGGTAACCACTTGACTTAATTACATCGTCAACCCTGCCTACATACCAGAAATATCCATCTTCATCACGCCAAGCAGTGTCACCTGTGTGATATAAGCCATCGTGCCAAGCATCAGTAGTTTTTTCTTCATCACGATAATATTCTCTAAACAAACCACAAGGCACTTTTTTGTCGGTATGTATAACAATTTCGCCAACTTCACCAGCAGGAACACTTTTGCCATCACTATCGACAACATCAACATCGTATTGTGGGTTAGCCTTGCCCATTGCACCGATTTTTGGAGTTGTTCCATAAAGGTTTGCAATAACGAGTGTTGTTTCGGTTTGACCAAAGCCTTCCATTATTTCTAAGCCGGTTGCTTCTTTAAACTTATTAAACACTTCAGGGTTTAATGCTTCGCCAGCAGTTGTCATGTGGTGGATTGAAGATAAATCATATTTAGATAGGTCGCCACGAATCAACATTCTAAGCATTGTTGGTGGAGCACAGAAAGTGGTAATGTTGTATTTAGCGAACATAGGAAGCAAATCGTTTTCATCAAACTTATCAAAGTCATAAACGAAAACTGCACCTTCGCAAAGCCATTGTCCGTAAAGTTTACCCCAAAGTGATTTTCCCCAACCTGTGTCGCTTATTGTTAGGTGCAAGCCATCTCTTTCACAACAATGCCAATATTTTGCCGTTACAAAGTGGCCTAAGGCATAAGTGTGCTTATGCGATGCCATTTTTGGATTGCCTGTTGTTCCAGAAGTAAAGAACATGAGCGCTGATTCATCGCCACAAGAACAATCTTCAGGTCTATCGTATTTTCCAGAGAATAGGCTATATTCTTTATCAAAATCGTGCCAGCCATCTTTAGAGCCACCCACCATAATGAGTTTTTCTACCCCAGGGCATTTTTTAGCAGCACTTTCAGCATATTGATATGTGTCTCCATCAGCAGTACAAACGATTGCTTTTACCCCCGCTGAAGTGTATCTATATTCAAAATCGTGCTCTTTAAGTTGGTTTGTTGCAGGAATTGCAACTGCACCGATTTTGTGTAGAGCAACCATAGAGAACCAGAATTGATAATGGCGCTTTAATACGAGCATTACCTTATCGCCCTTTTTAATGCCAAGTGAAGTAAAGTAGTTTGCAACTTGGTTTGAAGCACGCTTAATATCTTTAAATGTAAATCTTCTTTCAAACTTGTTTTTGTCTAAGTGAAGCATTGCAAGTTTTTCTGGATATTTATCGGCAATGCCATCAACTATATCAAAACCAAAGTTAAAGGTTTCGGTGTTCTTAAAATTGATAGATTGAAGTCTGCCATCTGCATCTTCAACCGTTTCAACGAATTTTTCGCAAACGAGTTTTTCGCTTGTTTTTGCGTTCATAACGCTTTTTCTAACAACCGTTTCGTTTGTATTATTGCCAGACATAACAACAGCAACGAATGTGCAACTTTTTCCATCGACAGCAATCATGCCGTGTGGCAATGATGAATTGTAATAGATACTATCCCCTTCGCTTAAGATTTCCACGTGGTCGCCAACTTGAACTTTAAGTTTGCCACTGAGTACAAGGTCAAACTCTTGTCCACTATGCGTTGTTAGGTGGATAGGTTTGTTTTGTTGAGATGCACTATATTCGTAAGTAACATAATATGGCTCTGCAAGTTTATCCTTAAATTTAGGTGCAAGGTTTGCAATGTCAATGCCATCTTCTTTTGCAGTTTCTTGACCTTGTCCTTTTCTTGTAACCGTATAAGTAGAGAGTTTTGCAGAACTACCTTGTAAAAGGTCGGTCATATCTACCCCAAATGCTAAGGCGCACTTATGTATAAATGAAAAAGGTATATCTTCTTTTCCACTTTCATAAGCAAGATATTGCCCTTCTGTTACATTTGTCTTTTTTGCCATTGTGTTAACGGAGTAACCAATAATTTCACGCAACTCCTTAATTCTTGTTGCAACTTCCGATAACTGATTTAAAGTGTTGTTTGTGTTCATTGTGTAACCTCCTAATAAAAATTTTTTATACTAATTTATTTTTTTACTTTGATAAACAAAAAACCCGTCTCAAGCCTTGCTTTGAGACGGGTATAAAATACTCGCGGTACCACTCAAATTGTAGTTAAAACTACCACCTTCAGAGTCCAACAACTCCTATACACTGACGTAGCAAACACGGAAAGACTTACTTGAGAATACTCTTTGGGACTTTCAGCTCGGAAGTGATAAGATTTCTAACTTGTTTTATCGGGATTGCACCACCCCCGACTCTCTAAAAAAACACTTGAAAGAATCCGTCTTCGTCGTAGCCTTTATAATCTTAAGTTAAAAAAAGTTTAGCACTTTAAAAATTCTTTGTCAAGCAATTTTTTACACTTTTAAAAATTTCCCTACCAAATGATATTTTTATATAGTAATTGAACTTTTTATAAAACTAAGTGCATTTTTCTCTAATCTGCTTACTTGTGCTTGAGAAATGCCTACTTCTTTTGATATTTCGGTTTGAGTTTTGCCTTCATAATATCTAAGATAAATAATTTTCTTTTCTCTATCGCCTAAAACATTTAAGGCGCTATCTATTGCAACCTTTTCAGTCCAATTTTCGTCCGTGCACTTTTCATCACCTATTTGGTCAACTAAAAGCAGTTCGTCTCCGTTTTTATTAAACACGGGGTCATAAAGCGAAACAGTGTCCGATATAGCATCTAAGGCATACACAACTTCGCTTAAAGCCACGTTCATGGTGCTTGCAATATTTTCTAGGCTAGAGTCTTTATCTTCTTTTTCAAGTTCGCTTCTTGTTTTTAGCACTTGATAAGCAGTATCACGAATAGAGCGAGATATTCGCATAGAGTTTCCATCACGAAGAAGTCTTTTTATCTCGCCGATAATCATTGGCACGGCATAGGTTGAAAACTTAACCCCCACCGACAAATCAAAGTTGTCTATTGCCTTAATTAAGCCTATACACCCTGCCTGAAAAACATCATCGCTACTTTTATTCTTAGTCCAAAATCGCTTGATTACAGACAAAACAAGGCGCATATTTGCCACGATAAATTCTTCTCTTGCACTTTCATCGCCAAGTTTTGCTTTCTTAAGCAGTTCTAAGGTTTCTTTTTCAGTAAGTTTTGGTAAGTCTGACGTGTTTACGCCACATATAAAAACTTTATTACTCATATTTTCCCCCTTATGTAGTTTGGCTTTAGGGGTATACTCGTTAATTATGAGCAATTAAAAAGTTTTTATACCAAATAAAAAAGGCAAGCACTTTTATCAAATTTTGCTCACCTTTTATATTTTGTTTCTAACGTTGTTTTTTAATTATTATTGTGCAATTTCTTGTTCTTTTGTTTGGTTTTCTAAATCCATATTTTTTTGAAGTTTTTTAATGGTTGGAATTAAGAAAGACATAACCATTGTGCCTGAAAGAATCCAACCTATTGGCCAAATAGTATATAAGAAGGTTAGATTTTGGAAAAGTGGATAAACAAACCAAACCCAAGGGAATCTTATTCCACACATGAATATCATAGTGGCAATCATAGGAACCATAGGCTTGCCCATACCTTTAAGCGAAGCACCAAGTATTTCGTTTATACCACAGATAAAATAAGTGCTTGATATAAGCATCATTTTTTGTTGAGAGAACATGATAACTTGAGGATTTGAACTCATTATAGATGAAAGTGGACCAGAGAAAATTGCAGAAAGTGCGCCTAAGCCACCACCGAAAATTGTAGTGATAAGCATACCTTTCCATATTGCTTCTTTTGCACGCTTCAAATTTTTTGCACCAACATTTTGGCTAACGTATGGCATAACTGCATAAGATGGACCAACTGCCACTTGATACAATATTCCATCAAATTGGTTTGCAATAGAAACACCCGTAGAAGCATTTGCCCTGATAGTATCAGTTGCACCATAAGAGTTAACTGCACCTGTAATTACAAGGTTTGCAAGCGAGTAAAGTGCTTGTTGAAGACCCGCTGGAACACCTATTCTTAACATTTCTTTTAATTGCTTACCGTAAATTCTAAACTTTTTGAAGTTTACTTTAAGCACCCCTTGATCACCAATTAAAGCAACGGCGCAAAGCACTGCCGTTACAAGCCAAGAAATAATTGTTGCAAGAGAAACGCCCACAACTTCCATCTTAAACACAGCGACAAATAAAAAGGTTAATAAAACCTTTACAATGCCACCGATTGTTAAGAATAGCATAGGTCTTTTTGAGTCGCCTGATGCCCTTAGTATTGATGCGCAAAAGTTGTAAAATAAAAAGATAGGAATACCTAAAAAGTATAATCTAAAATATAAAACTGCTTTATCGAAAAAGCGAGTAGGACAATTAACAAAACCTAAAAACACATTGGCAAAAGACACACCGATTGCAAGTAATACCAAGCCAAACAAAACTGAAAAAATTAAAGCAGTGTTTACTGATTCTTCTACTCCGTTTTTATCGCCCCTACCAATGCATCTTGCTATAACGACGTTTGCACCTGCCGAAATACCTATTCCTAGCCCCGTTATAAAACTGATTAGCGTTGAACAAGTTCCAACAGCACCAACCGAATAACCACCATCTGTATCATACATCTTTAATATGGTCATATCGATGATGTTAAATAGCGATTGCAATACGTTCATAATCATGATAGGTATTGCTATCACCATAAGTCCTTTAAAAACCGAGCCAGAAAGCATATTAACTTCTTTCTTGCCGTATAATTTTATCCTTCTCACACTAGACATACTTTCACCTTATTTGTTTTGTTAATAATATTATAACTTTTTACAAAAAAAATAGTTAAACTTTACAATACAAAAAGTTGCACAAAAGATATATTTTGGATATAATTATATAAGGAGAAATAATATGAATTTCATTGCTTATAAAGGATTCTATAGTAAAGAAAGAATAAATTTTCACGAGCACACAGAATATGAACTTTTCGTTTATACATCTGGAAATGGCAAAACAAACATCGATGGCAAAGAATATGATGTTGAACAAGGCATGCTTGTATTAATGCCACCAAATATTATGCACGGTTCAATTTCTTATAACAACTTAGGTTATATTGCCATTAAAGGAAAATGCGATGAACTCTTGCACATAGACACGCCTGTTATTTTTAGGGATAGCGAATTTAACGATGGACTTAATTTGCTTAAAATGATTTTTGCAAACCGTTTTAGCGAGCAAGAGTATTTTAATGCACTATGCCTTGCTTTTGTTAACTTTGCACTAAAAAATGTTAAGGTACAAAGTCCACTTGAAAAAGCCGTTAATAAAATAATAAGTCAATTAAACATAAACTTCCACGACAGCAATCTTAATGTGACAACACTACTTAACGATAGTGGTTATGCTGAAGATTATATAAGAACTAACTTTAAAAAACTTGTCGGTAAAACGCCTATAGAGTTTTTAACAGAACTTCGCATTGACCACGCAAAAACTTTAATTAACATATATCAAAAATCCACTCCGCTAATTGATATTGCCACTAACTGTGGGTTTGATGATTATATTTACTTTTCAAGAAAATTTAAAAAATCCGTGGGAATGTCTCCACAAGCATATAAAAATTCATTACTTAACCATAAGAAAAATACTTAAACATTTGAAAAGCCCGACTTGTTCAGTCGGGCTTTTTTATTTTATCTAACTTCTTTTATTAATTCGCTAAGCACTGGTTCGAATTTTGCACCATACCAGTGGTCCTTATCACCTTCGGTTGCCTTTATACACTTAACAACATAGTCGCCTGCAATCTTTGCACTTTCATAAGCCGACTTGCCGTTCATTAGCGCACCCACAAAAGCCGATGAATAGATATCACCTGTGCCGTGGCAACTGTTTGGCAGTTTTTCGTGCTCATAATATGAATACTTTTCATTTTCATAAACCATTATACCAGTTTTTCCCTTTTCAAAAGAAACGCCTGTTATAACCACGTTTTTAGCGCCAAGTTCTTTTAACCCCAACACTAAACTGTCAATATATTCTCTGTCGTATTCTTCTTTATATTCAATTCCTGTTAAAAAGCAAGCCTCTGTAATGTTTGGCAAAACGTAATCAGCGAACTTAATAAGTTTTTTATTTTCGTTAACGTATTCATCATCAAAACCATAATAAAGTTTACCGTTATCTGCAAGCGCTGGGTCAACAATAAATAAGCCATTTTCTTTCAAGGTTGTTTTGCAAATATTAAGCACATAGTCAATTTGTTGTTTGCTTCCTAAATAACCAGTATAAACTGCATCAAACTTAATGTTTTCCTTTACCCAGTGTTCATTAATAGCCGGCATATCACCTGCTAAATCTCTAACAGTAAAACCTGTAAAGCCAGCGGTATGCGTTGATAAAACTGCTGATGGCAATATTGCCGTTTCAAACCCACAAGCCGATAAAATAGGCAATGCAACCGTCATTGAACATTGCCCCACGCACGAAATATCTTGAATAGTTAGAATTCTTTTATAATCCATTTTGGTTAGTCCTCTTTTTGTTTTTCTTGATTATAACACAATTTTGATTATATGTAAATAATCAGATTGCACATTTTTTATAAGGTCAGATATTTTTTCTTCTTTGGCGTCTTATCCTATTAACGTGCCTTTCAAACTCCCCACTATTGATTAAATTTTCTATAACGTATTGCTCAAAAACAGGTACCGTGCACGAATAAAAGGAAAGCGCTTTGTCAAACTTTTCAACCATATGTTTTGGCAAAACTAAGTATCCAACCCTAAGCGACGGCGAAATTGTTTTAGAAAAAGTGTTAACGTAAAATACGTTATCATCTTTTGTTAATGAATATAACGTTTCTTCGTGTTTTTTAGAAACGGTCATTTCTGAATCATAATTATCTTCTATAATAAAGCCCTTCCTATTTTTTGCCCACTGCAAATATTCTTGCCTTTTGCTTGCGCTTGCAGTTATTAGACTTGGGTAACTGTTATAAGGTGTGGTATGCAAAACACTTGATAAAGAAACCGTCAACTCGCTTGTTTTTATTCCGTTTGCGCCTAAAAGCAGTTTTTCTGTTTTTACGCCGTTTGCCGTGTAAACCTTTTCTATCTTTTCATAAGATGGGTTTTCAATTGCATAGGTTTTTTCCTTGCCTATAAGTTGAATTATAAGTGAATAAAGATATTCTGCCCCTGCACCGACCACAATTTGCTCTGGGCTTGCATCAATCCCCACACTTCTTTTTAGGTATTGACATATCGCCTTTCTAAAACTTAAACAGCCCTTATAATGACTTTTTTTAAGCAAGTTTTCGCCATAATCTAAAATCACCTTTCGCATTGTTTTTGTTAACACCGAAAAAGGAAAAAGATTTTCACTTACAATCTCTCCCTTATCTATAAAAGGCGTGGACAAATTTTCTTCAAAAGGTTGTTGCGAAAGAAAATCGGCTTGCTTATAAATAACGTAATAACCACTCTTTGCTTTTGACTCAATATATCCTTCTTGAACTAATAATTCATACGCATGCTCAATCGTTATAACGCTGACTGACAACTCTTCACTCAAAATTCGTTTTGAAGGAAGTTTTGCATTAAACGGATAAGCGCCCCTAACAATATCGCTTTTTATTTGCTTATAAATTTGTAAATATTTTGGTCTTTGACTTTTTTCGATATCGTATTTCATAATTTTTGCCCTTTCTTATTATACTATTTTAATGGCGTTTAAGTCAATTTAAGAAATATAAGAAATTCTAATATCTTGAACTAAAAAAAGTATTGAAAATATTTTTAAATTAGTGTATAATACTTTCGTTAAAAAGGAGAACAAAAAAAATGGAAAGATTTTTTGGCACAGTTTCACGTGGGGTTAGAGCCCCTATCATTAAAAATGGGGACGATATTGTTGAAGTCGTTACTCAAACACTTTTAAGCGCTTCTAAGGCAGAAGGCGTTAGTTTCCGTGACCACGATGTTGTGGCTATGACAGAAGCAATCGTTGCAAGAGCACAAGGCAACTATGCAAACACCGACCAAATTGCTAAAGACATTAAAACAAAACTTGGTGGCGAAACTATTGGGGTTATTTTCCCTATCCTTTCAAGAAATCGTTTTTCAGTTTGCTTAAAAGGTATTGCTAAGGGCGCTAAAAAAGTTGTACTTATGCTTTCATACCCATCAGATGAAGTGGGCAACCACCTTGTTTCTTTAGATGCTTTAGATGAAAAGGGCGTTAATCCATATACTGACGTTTTAACCGAAAAACAGTATCGTGAATTATTCGGTTATGAAAAACATACCTTTACAGGCGTTGACTACGTTCAATATTATAGAGACCTTATCACAGAGCAAGGTGCTGAATGTGAAATTATCTTTGCAAATAGTGCTAAGGCTATTCTTCCTTATGCTACTAACGTTTTATGCTGTGATATCCACACAAGAGCAAGAACAAAGCGTTTATTAAGAAGTGCTGGTGCAAACGTTGTTGGCCTTGATGATATTTTATCTTCTTCAGTTGATGGCAGTGGCTATAACGAAAACTATGGTCTTCTTGGCTCAAATAAATCTACAGAAGACAGCGTTAAACTCTTTCCAAGAGATTGCCAACCTATAGTTGATGCTATTCAAAAGAAACTTTATCAAGCAACAGGTAAACAAATTGAAGTTATGGTTTATGGCGATGGTGCATTTAAGGACCCTGTTGGTAAAATTTGGGAACTTGCAGACCCTGTTGTTTCACCTGCTTACACAAAAGGTTTAGATGGAACACCAAACGAACTTAAGTTAAAATATCTTGCTGATAACGACTTTAAAGATTTATCAGGCGATGCATTAAAAGAGGCTATTAAAAATAAAATTTCTGAAAAAGACAACACTGTTGTTGGGCAAATGGGCACAACTCCTCGTAGACTTACAGACCTTATCGGTTCACTTTGCGACTTAACTTCTGGCTCTGGCGACAAAGGTACACCTATCATTTGGATTCAAGGCTACTTTGATAACTACACAACAGAATATTAATATGTAAATAAAACTAAAGAGTTAGCGAATTTTCGCTAACTCTTTTTGTCTTTCTTTTTTATTACAGATCTTTATAAATTATGCTGTAACAAAACTATTTTAACTATCTCCTTAACGCCTCTTCCAACTCTTCTTCGCTATATCCACACATGTAATCTTCATCTTTACCATTTGAAGCCCACATTAAAGCTACATCATGAATACTTAACGCTTCGCCATAAAAATCTATGTCGTCATTCTCAAACTCATCATATTCTTCACCACAAAGGTCACATTCCCATTTCCCATTTCCAAGATATTCTAATTCTCCACCACATCTACATTTTGCCATTTTTTAATCCTCCTTTTTTATAAATCTACTTTTTCTATTAAGTTATTGACTAATAAAGCGGTTATTATTACTGTAATTAATGTCTCTATTTTTCTTTTAGACAGGCTTTTTTTTGTTTGATTTCATCTGCTTTTAATAAATAAGCTTGTCTACTCTCATTAGACAGTTTTTTTTCTTTAGATAATTCTAATAGATTGCTTAATATTGAATTATAGGCATCTAAAAGCTTCTGTTCTTGATTATCTTTTTCTGTTTGCAAATTTTGAACTTGCTTTTTTATTTCTAGATACAATTCTTTCAATAAGTTTACAATTTTGTCATTGTTTTTAATATTTAATTCTTCTAAAATCTCTTTAATATCCATAAAAACCTCTCTTTATTTATTTTGATTGTTGTTTATTATTTTTTTTACAACTTGTGTCAGTGTGATAGTTGTCATTGCAACAATTGAATATATCACACCTCTTTTTGTCTTTTCCTTTTCTATTAAAAGTTTTTCGTCTCTCTTGTTCTGTTTTTCTTTAAGACAATTTAGTTTATTTGCAATCTCCTCAGCTTTTGTATACCATTTTTCTCTTTGTTCGCAAGAGAGAGTTGAATCCATTGACAAATTCAATGCCGTATCTATGAAAGAACGATATGTTTCAATCATTTTTTTCTCTCTCGCTTCTAATTTTGAAAAAATTTCTTCAATTTCATGTTTGAGTGTTAAATATACTTTTTTTAACATCCCTATACATTCTAAATTATTTTCTATTAAAAATTCTTTTTTTGTGCCTAATAATTCAATGATTTTTTTATTCTCCATATAGTGTCTCCTTTTGGCCCTATTGCGCAATTGCATAATAGTCTTGTAAATAAAACTTTTCTCTTTTGTATGGTTTAGTTCTTTTTCTTTCAGTCTTCTTTTTTGTCTTTTCAAATATAGCTATTTCATATTCTTTTTCAATATAGTGAATGTAAGGTGGAAGTTTATCCAAAATTTTCTGCACTACTTGACTATATGCATTTGAGTATTTACTTATTGAACGCATATCCAAACCATTCTTAAAGTGCTCTTTTACGCTCTGCCTATACTCTTGATTGAAAAGAAAATATTCTTTTCCATTTACACTAACGAAAAAAGTTAGCGTGTCTTCATTTGTTTTTCTACAAATTAC
>JAZOMM010000032.1:0-4000 GCA_045653965.1 Christensenellaceae bacterium
CCAATAGGACCAACAGGACCAGTCGCGCCAGTAGGACCCACAGGACCAATAGGGCCAATAGGACCAGTCGCACCCGTAGGACCAATAGGACCAACAGGACCAGTAGCACCAGTAGGACCAGCAGGACCAATAGGACCAACAGGGCCAGTAGCACCTGTAGCACCAGTTGGACCAATAGGACCAACAGGGCCTTGTGGACCGATAGGACCTCTTGCACCCGTTGCACCTGTAGGGCCGACAGGACCACGAATAACTATCGGGTTGTTATTGCAACATCTTCTATTATTGAAAGCATTGTCATTACCATAAGAAAGTGGATTAAATCCTTGCCGACTATTACCACTGCCGTTGCAACCACAGTTGCAACCTGAAAAATTACACATAAAAAATTCCTCCTTTGTGTATATTACATCATATTCAAAATTACAATAAAATGTTAACAAAGAAGGAAAATAGGAAGGCAAATATTAAATTGTTATAATTTTATTTCAGGGAAGTCAATTTCAATAATATCTAAAGGCATTTCATAGCACATTTCTTCATGAAGACTTGCACTTTCACCAAACATTTTTTTGAAAGGCACCTTAAAATATTTTGCATTTCCCTCAACCAAAAGGTTATTATCCATATCAAAAATTTGACCGACAGCAACCATTCCACGAGCCGAATTAAATGTTAGATATGCACGGGCCTTAACAGGTGTGTCGAGTGGTGTAGGCTTTCTATAAGTAATATTAAGCGTTGTGGTAACACCAAACATTTCAGGCTCAACAACCCAAAGCGCACGCCCCATAAGTTCATCAAGAAGTGCACTGACCATGCCACCATGTGTTCTATCAGGATAACTTTGATGAACAGACTTAAAGGTAACAATGCTTGCAACCGAGCCATCTTCTAAATTATAAAACGGCGCCTTTAGACTGAACGGATTTTCCATGCCACAAATCATACAATTTTTGCTGTTGTTTTGCACTCGAATAACTTTCATTTTAAATCCCTTTAATAAAAACTATCGTAAATTCTTGTTTATTTTGTCAATTTTTACTCGTTACCATTATTATATTACTAATTTGTTGCTTTGTCAACAATTATCTAAAAATAATGCCACAATTTGTTTTTCTGCTTGACATAAATTCTTAAAAGTGGTAAAATGTAAGAAAAGTTATACTTTTCATACTTTTATGAAAATTTAATGGTATAACGAGTGATTAGGTGTTATATGTTAGAAAAAGAAGGGAAATATATATTTGGCGTTTGTAAAATTGGCGAAAAAGGGCAAATAGTTATTCCAAAAGATGCAAGAAAGATTTATAATTTATCAGCAGGCGACACACTTTTGATGCTTGGGGATGCAAAGGGTATGGCGTTAATTAAAACAGAATTTTTTCAAGACTTAGCAGAGGGAATTTTAAATGACAAAAAATAAAACTGAAAATAGAAAGGGTAAAGATATTATAAAAATCGAAAACCTTAATAAATGGTTTAAGGATATTCACGCTGTTAGCGATTTATCTTTAAGTGTAAAAGAAGGCGAACTCTTTGCCTTTTTAGGAGTAAACGGCGCTGGTAAAAGCACGACTATTTCTATTATATGTAACACGCTTAAAAAAGATAGTGGAAGCGTTTACGTGTGCGATATTGACACTAATACCGACAGCGATGACATTAAAATGAACATAGGCGTTGTTTTTCAAAGTTCGGTGCTTGATAAATCTCTTTCGGTTAGGGAAAATCTAAGGCATAGGGCATCGCTTTATGGCATTTTTGATAAAGAGTTTGAAGATAGGCTAAACTACTTAAGCCAAATCTTAGACTTTAAGTCATTTATAAACAGGCAGGTTGGCAAACTTTCAGGTGGTCAAAGAAGAAAAATAGATATTGCAAGGGCAATTATTCATAATCCAAAAATCCTTATTCTTGATGAGCCAACAACAGGGCTTGACCCACAAACTAGAATTACAATGTGGAATGTTATAAACGATTTAAGACAAAAAAACGGCATGACGGTGTTTTTGACCACGCATTATATGGAAGAAGCATCAGAGGCCGACTATGTTGTTATTATAGATAGTGGTAAAATTGTCGCAGAAGGCACCCCACACACTCTTAAAAGCAATTATGCAAAAGACTATATTACCATTTATGGCATCGATGAAAGTCAAGTTAAAAGACTAAGTCAAGACTATGAAAAGGTAAACGATGGTTATCGCTTTAGTGTAGAGAGCACCACCGTTGCCACCGAGTTAATTATTAAAAACCCAGACCTTTTTAGCGATTATGAAGTTGTTAAGGGCAAAATGGACGATGTCTTTTTAAATGTCACAGGCAAAAAACTAACGGGGGACAACTAGTATGAAGATGTTATTAAGCAATATTAAAAGAAATACTAAATTGTTTTTTAAGGATAAGGGCTTATTTTTTACTTCGCTTATAACCCCACTGATTTTGCTAGTTTTATATGCAACCTTTTTGTCTAATGTATATGAAAATAGTTTTAGGCAGGTATTTACTCAAGTCGGGGTAAGCGTTTCTGATAAGCAAATGGCAGGGCTTGTTGGTGGGCAGTTAATGTCATCACTTCTTGCAGTATCATGCGTTACCGTTTCGTTCTGCTCAAATATGCTTATGGTTCAAGATAAATTTAACGGCGCTTATAACGACCTTATGATGACCCCACTTAAAAGGTCAAGCCTAGCACTCTCTTATTATATTTCAACCACTATTAGCACACTTATAATTTGCTTAATTGCTTTTGTCAGTTGCCTAATATATGTGGGCGCTGTCGGTTGGTATTTAACGGCTGGCGATATTTTGTTTTTGCTCCTTGATATATTCTTGCTAACAACCTTTGGAACGGCACTTTCTTCGGTTATAAACTATTTCTTGAGTTCTCAAGGTCAAGTTTCGGCTGTTGGTTCTATCGTAAGTTCTTGCTATGGTTTTATTTGTGGTGCATATATGCCACTATCCCAGTTTGGTGCAGGCTTAAGAAACGCAGTCATGTTCTTACCAGGTACTTATGGTACAGCGCTAATAAGAAACCACTCTCTCAGTAGCGTAATAGAAACCTTGCCACCACAGGCTGTAAAAGGACTAAAAGATTCAATCGACTGCAACATTTATTTCTTTGAAAATAAAGTAGAAATAGGCACTATGTATTTAGTTATTTCTATTAGCATAATTGCACTTATAACTGCCTATGTTTTAATAAACAAATTCTGCAAAAAAATCAAAAAATAAAAGATAAAACACAAAAAATAATAACCGTTCACTCAAAAAGTGAACGGTTATTCTATTTCTATAAAAAATTCATCAAAAGAAAGTTCAAAGGTTTTAACAAGATTTATGATATAAGTTGCTTTAGGCTCGTTAACACCCCTTTCCCAATAATCAACGGCTTTTTGGCTAACTCCAATTAACTTTGCAAGTTTAAGTTGAGATAACCCTTTTTCAAGTCTTAATTCTTTTATCCTTTCCCCAATACTCATAATAATATCATTATAGAAGAAAACTTCTTGATTTAGTTGACAAAGAAGAATTCTTCTTGTAAAATAATATCAAAAATAAGTTTATTTGGTAAAAAGGAGACAGCTTATGAGAAAGAACTTTTTTATAACTTTTGTTATGCTAATAGTGGTATGTTTATCAGCGTTTACATTATCGGCGTGTGATAAAAGTTATACGGCATCTGAAACAGACAAACTTATTGCTGAGCTTCAAACAACAATTGCTGCAAATAAGACTGAACTTGATGCAAAAATCACGGCATTAATGCAAGAAAATAATCTAAAAGACGCTGAACTTTTAGAAAAAATTAACGCTAACGAGCAAGCATTAAACGACTTAGAAGAAGAATATCAAGCAAAAATTGCAGACCTTGTTGAAATTGATGAGGCAAATCAAAAGGCAATAAAAGAATTAGATGATAAATACTTTGAAGAAGTAGAAAAACTTATCGCTAAGGATAATGCTAATGCTAAAGAACTTGCTAACTTAAAGG
>JAZOMM010000033.1:0-2357 GCA_045653965.1 Christensenellaceae bacterium
CTTTTATTTATGCTTTCAGCAAACGACATGGGGCATAACTCGTTTATTGTTTTGCTTCTTGCTTTTGTAATTTCTCCTATATCAGACACTTTTGCATATTTTGTAGGTAGCAAAATCGGTGCGAAAAAATTATGCCCTAAATTAAGCCCTAAAAAGACTTGGTCGGGTGCTATCGGTGGCACAATAGGTGGTATGATTTTTGCACTTGTTGTAGGCTTAATTGTTCGCCCAGACTTAAATGTCTTTTCACCTGCAGTGTTTTACTTGATAGTGGGGCTATTTGCAAGCGTGGTTAATATTTTGGGTGATTTAACCGAAAGTTATATTAAACGCAAAATGGGAATTAAAGACATGGGCAAAATTATGCCGGGGCACGGTGGCGTGCTTGATAGGATAGATGGCACAATGTTCGTTATAGTTGTGCTTTACATATTATTTTTATTTGTATAAGGATTTTGTATGAAAAAAATTGCACTATTAGGTAGCACTGGCTCAATCGGAAAACAAACGCTTGAAGTGGTAAGGCGCTATCCAGATAAATTTCAAATAATTTCGCTCGCTGGTGGAAACAATGTGAGCGAATTTTTATCTCAAGTAAACGAGTTTAAGCCAAAGGTTGCAACCCTTTGTAATGAGATAAAAGAAGACCTTCCAAAAGAAACAGAGTTTTTCTTTGGCGAAGATGCTTTTATTAACGCCATAACCGAAGATGTTGACGTAGTAGTGGTGGCACTCGTTGGTTTTAAGGGTATTATAGCCGTTTTAGATGCTATAGAAAAGGGTAAGGACTTAGCACTTGCAAACAAAGAAAGTTTGGTTGTTGGTGGCAGTCTTGTAATGCAAAAGGCAAAGGAAAAGGGTATTAAAATTTCCCCTATAGATAGCGAACACTCTGCCGTTTGGCAAGCGCTTAACTTTGATTTCGATGCACCTTTTAACAAAATTATTTTAACGGCAAGTGGTGGCGCATTTAGGGATAAAACTTTAGAAGAAATGTCCTTTTTAACTGCAAAAGATGCACTTCTTCATCCAAATTGGCAAATGGGTGCAAAAATTACCATAGATTGCGCAACCTTAGTTAATAAGGCGTTTGAAGTTGTAGAAGCAAAATGGCTATATAATACTTCTTTTGATAAGATTGATGTTATAATTCATAGGCAAAGTATCATACACTCTATGGTAGAGTTAATTGATAGCAGTGTTATCGCTCAAATGAGTTATCCTGATATGAGCCTAGCAATACAACTAGCCCTTTCATATCCAGAAAGGCTTAAAACGAACATAAAGAGTTTGAATTTTAGCGAACTTAAAAACCTAACTTTTGAAAGCGTTGATAATAAAAGATTCCCTTGCTTTGATTTGGTTTTGGCTGGAGCAAAGGAAGGGGGGCTATACCCTGCCGTTGTAAATGGCGCAAACGAACAAGCAGTTAAACTTTTCCTTGAAGGAAAAATCGGCTATAACGACATCTATAAGAGCATATATGGTGCGATGCAGTCATTTGATGGCTCTCACCACGTGCATCTTGAAGACTTAATCCAAGCCGACAAGTTCGCAAGAAACTATGTAACATTTTTATTTGGAGAATAATGAACTATTTAATACTATCTTCTTTTGGGCAAGTTATGTCCTATATAGGCTATATAGCCCTAGCAATACTAATTTTGCTTATAATGATAACCGTGCACGAGTTTGGGCATTATATCACAGGCAAAATGTTTGGGTTTGGCATCGATGAGTTTGCTATCGGCTTTGGTCCTAAAATCTTTTCTAGAAAAAAGAAAAATGGCGAACTCTTTTCGATTAGAGCACTTCCTATCGGGGGGTTTTGCGCCTTTCGTGGCGAAGACGACGATAGTGATGACCCAACTGCGTTTAACAACAAAAAATGGTGGCAAAGAATAATCGTTTTGGTGTCAGGTGCGTTTATGAACTATTTGCTCGCACTTATCGTCATTGTGATTATGTTTTCTTGCTATGGGCAGACTACATTAGTCGCTTATGAAATGCAAGATAGACCAAGCGAGATTTCAAGTGAGTATTGTTTTCAAGAAAGGGATATAATCCTATCTTCTAATGGCAAGAACATTTATCTTTTAACCGACCTTATGAACGCCGTTAAGGGCAGAGAAAAGGGTGAAAAAGTGAATTTTACAGTAAGGCGTGGTAACAAGGAAATGGATATTAAGGTCGAACTCCGTGCGTCAACGCATTTTGAAAATGTAGAAGATATGAAAGGGTTATACTCTGCGCTTGGAATTCATTATCAAGATGATGGAAAAGGTGGCATTAAAGATGGGGGAATATATTCAACTAGTATAAAGTTCGGATTTTTTGAAACCATAGGTAGAAGCCTT
>JAZOMM010000034.1:0-10974 GCA_045653965.1 Christensenellaceae bacterium
AACGCATCTACCACAACCAACACAACTGAACATACCATCGTTATTTGTTGGGAAATATACAAGTTTATGCATAAATCTTTGACGGAAACGTTCTAATTGAGATAGTCTTGGTTGACCAGCACTCATCTTTGTAAAGTCTGAGTACATACAAGAGTCCCAACATCTAAATCTTTCAACACCTGTCTTTGTCTTAAAGTCTTTGATGTCATAGCATTGACAAGTTGGACAAACGAACGTACAAGTTCCACAGCCAAGGCAAGATTCAGAAAGTGTTTTCCATTCTGGGCGATTGAAGAACTCATCAGTCTTGTCCTTACCGAAAGCATCAGCCTTAAGGTCCTTAAGTGGAAGTTTATCTAAGATTTCTTTAATCTTTGCTTTTTCGCCTTCAACTTCGCATGAACAACATTCTTCTGTCACTGAGCCTAATTTTTCGAGTAATGCCTTGCCTTTTTCTGTTAAACCTTCAAGATAGAAAGCATCGTTTGTTTTATAACAAGCGATATCACCTTGTGGAGAAGATGCATCGATACCAAAAGTTTGGCAGAAACAAGTTTCGCTTGGTCTATTACATGCCATTGAAACAATAATGCCGTGTTCACGTCTGTTTTGGTAGTATGTGTCAACAGGTTCTGCAAGGAAAACCTTGTCTAAAACTTCTAAACTCTTAACATCGCAAGCACGAACGCCAAATACAACGAAATCTTCGCTTGTCTCACGATTATCGATAACTTCGATATTTTTGCCTTGAGTTTTGAATGCCATTAAAGTTTCAGTTTGAGGAAAGAAAAAGTCCTTTGCACTTCTGTCCGTCTTTAATGCATCGCTCATTTTTAAGCCTTCAGCATATTCTTTATATGCTACCCTGCCTTTTTCAAGGTCAACAGGCAAAAATAGTTTTGCATTTTTTGAAATTTCATTAAAAAGGGCATCACTATTTGATAATAAACACTTACGCATATTATTTATCCCCCTTATTTACTGCATCGATTGGTTCGATGTCTTCTTTTGTATAATTAACAAGTGGCGCACGAGAACCAACGATTGCACCTGCTTGATAATCGCCATAAAATTCGTTTATGTCTTTGATGAATTTTCTGTTGAGTAAATGTAATGGAATATGTTGTGGACATACTCTTGAACATTCGCCACAGTCTGTGCAACGGCCAGCAACGTGGAAAGCACGGATAATATGGAACATTTGCTCTTCAAAACTGTTTGCTGGTGATTTGTTTTCTACGCCTGAATTTGGGTTGTCGAACACGCACTTTTCACAAGTACATGCTGGGCAAGCATCACGGCAGGCATTACAACGAATACAACGAGAGAGTTCGTTTTGCCAGAAGTTAAATCTTTCATCAGCACTCATTTTTTCAAGTTCGGCAACTTGGTCAAAACGATTGCTATCGATAACTTCGCCATCTTCGCCTAAAAGTTCATCGTAAGCAACGTGCTTTTTGCTCTTGCAGTTTGCACAACGCTCTAATAACACATCGTTTTTATCAAGTTCTTTCACGCCGTCATAAAGTGTATTTACTTTAATTTTTTCATCAGTTTCAACACTAATAATTCCATCGCCAACGATTGCTTTAATCTTGTTGATGTCTATCATGCCATCACAAGAAATACCAACAGCATAAACCTTTTCTCTATCAAATCTATGTTCTGTTAAAAGTTGGTTAAAACTATATGTGTCGCAAGGTTTTAAGAAAACTAAAACTTTGCCTTCTGTTTGATTTTTTGTTTCTTTAACGAGATATTTTGCAAAGTTTGCTGCGCAGAAATCGTTAAATACAAATTCTTTTTCAAGTTGTTCTTTAGAAGTGAAGAGTGCTGGAGTTATATCATAAGATAAGTCACCTTTTTTATAGCCAAGCACACGACTAACAGTGCCATCACTTAAAAGATTAACTGCCTTTTCTATAAGGACATCACGAGTTATCTTTTGCATCTTAAGTCCTCCAATCTCTTATTTTCGCCAAGTGCCGTTACCGTTTGAACAAAATCGTTCATAACTGTAGAGAACTTAGCACCTTCGGCAGCAGAAACCCATTCAACACGGGTTCTTTCCTTTTCAATACCGAGATAATCGAGCATAGAAAATAGAAGTGCCATTCTTCTTCTTGCAAAGTAGTTACCAGACGTATAGTGGCAGTCGCCTGGGTGACAACCACACAAAATAACGCCGTCAGCACCACGTTGGAATGCCCTTAAAATAAACATTGGGTTTACTCTACATGAGCAAGGAACTCTAATAATTTTTACATCAGCAGGATAACTTAATCTATTGCTACCAGCAAGGTCTGCACCTGCATAAGAACACCAGTTGCAACAAAAAGCAACTATTTTTGGTTTAAATTCATTTACTTGCATATTGCGTCCACCTCTGCCATAATTTGTTTAGTTGCAAAACCCTTAAGGTCCATAGCACCTGAAGGACAAGCAACGGTACAAGCACCACAGCCTTGACAAATCGCTTCGTTAACTGATGCAACTCTACGAATAAGTGTCGTTCTGTTTGGTCCTCTAAATTCTTTATCAGAATATGTAATAGCGCCATAAGGACAAACTCTTTCACAACTTGAGCAACCATTACACATCATTTCATCTGAATGAGCAACGCAAGGGTTACCAGTGAGTTTGTCTTTTGCTAAGAGACCGATAACCTTTGCTGCAGCAGCGCCTGCCATAGCAACAGTTTCAGGAATATCTCTTGGACCTTGACAACAACCTGATAGGAACACACCTGCCGTTGGGCTTTCTACAGGACGAAGTTTTGGGTGCGCTTCTGTGAAGAAGTCGTTTGTATCCATACTTGCCGTAAGCATTGTTGCAAGTGGTCTTGCTGACTTATCTGGCTCAATAGCAGCAGCGAGTACAACAAGGTCTGCATCAATCTTAATTTGTTTATTTGCAATAAGGTCTGAACCTTGAACAACGAGTTTATCGCCTTCTGGGCTAACCTTACCTACCATACCTTTTATATAATGTACGCCATAATCTTCAACGGCTCTGCGATAGAACTCATCAAAGTTTTTACCTGGTGTTCTTACATCTATATAGAATACGTATACATCTGTATCTGGATATTTATCACGAGTGAGCATTGCGTGCTTAGCAGTGTACATACAGCAAATCTTTGAGCAGTATTCCTTGCCTTTTTCAGCACAAGAAGCACAACGAGAGCCCACGCATTGAACAAATACCAATGTGTGTGGGTGCTTTCCATCAGATGGCCTTAAAAGTTTACCTGCAGTTGGGCCAGCAGCGTTCATAAGACGTTCAAATTCAAGCGAAGTGATAACGTCTTTGCTTTGGCTATATGCATATTCATCAAACTTATCCATGCTTATTGGATTAAAGCCTGTTGCAACTACGATTGCACCATACTTTTCTTCAACGAACTCATCTTTTTGTGTATAGTCGATAGCCTTTGCCGTACAAACCTTAGAGCAAACACCACACTTGCCAGTCTTTAGCATTGTGCAGTAATCTGCATCGATGGTTGCCACCTTTGGAACGGCTTGAGCAAATGGGATATAAATTGCTCTCTTTGTATCCATACCTAAGTTAAAGTCGTTTGGAACTTTCTTTTGTGGACATTTTTCTGTACAAAGTCCACAACCTGTACAAACATCTTCTTTAACGTATCTTGCTTTCTTTTTAATTTTAACGTTGAAGTTACCAACAAAACCCTTAACTTCTTCTACTTCACTATAAGAGAAAATACGGATTTTTTCGTTTTGAGCAACGTCAACCATCTTTGGTGTCAAAATACAAGCAGCACAGTCAAGAGTTGGGAAAGTCTTGTCAATTTGTGCCATTTTACCACCAATAGTTGGTTTCTTTTCAACGATGTCAACTTCAAAGCCTGCATCAGCGATGTCAAGTGCTGTTTGAATACCAGCAATACCACCTCCGATAACAAGTGCACGCTTTGTAACAGGGCTTTCACCTGGAACAAGTGGTGCGTTTAATGCAACCTTAGCAATAGCAGTTCTACCTAAAACGATAGCCTTTTCGGTTGCTTCAGTTATATCTTTATGTATCCAAGAACATTGTTCACGAATATTTGCAATTTCCACCATGTATGGGTTAAGACCTGCAGCAGCAGCCGTTTTTCTAAAGGTTGCTTCGTGCATTCTTGGTGAACAAGAGCAAACTACAATGCCTGTTAATTTGTGTTCTTTAATCGCTTCTTTAATAAGTTCTTGACCTGCTTGAGAACACATATATTGATAGTTCATTGAATGAACAACACCCGGTTCTTTAGCAAGTGCTTCAGCAACTTTTTGAACATCGACAGTGGCTGCAATGTTACTGCCACACCAACATACAAATACGCCTATTCTTTGCATCTATATTTCTCCTTTATTTTGTGTATTTCCTAAGTGCACTAACTATTGCTTGTTGAGGCATATCTTCATCTAAAAGTTCAGGGATTTGGTCTGGCTTTAAATGATTGTTGCCTTGTGCTCTAACTGCTTCAAGGCGAACAGCCTCGATAAGTTTTGCAGGCTCAACGCCCCTTGGACATCTATCCACACAAGCAAAGCAAGTTAAACAACGATAAATTGACTTTGACTTAAGTAATGGTTCAATATCACCTGTTTCTACCATATAAACAAATTGATGTGGGTGATATTCCATTTCATCGTATGCAGGGCATGTTCCAGAACATTTGCCACACTTCATACACTTTCTTGGATTTACACCACTGCGACGAACTATTTCATCGCAAACTTTTTTGTTATCCTTTTCCATTTACATTTACTCCTTTATGCCTAACGCTTGTGCAAGCAATTCGGTAAAATATACAACCGGAATATCTGCACCGTTCTTTTTTAAGTTATATAAGCAAAGTGGACAAGCCGTGATAATCATTTCTGCACCCTTTTCTTTTGCAGTTTCAACTACCCTTTGGCTCTTTGCTTTAGCAAGGCCACTGCTTTCTAAAGCGATATATCCACCACAGCACTCGTTTCTATAAGCATATTTAACAGGTTCTGCACCAAGTGCTGATATCAAATCTTCGATAATAGAAGGATTTTCAACATCGTCCATTGCCATAACCTTGCCTGGGCGAAGAAGTAAACAGCCATAATATGCTGCTATCTTTTTGCCTGTTAATGGACTAACTACTTTTTCTTTAATTTTGTCAAAACCTATCTTATCACGCAAGAGTTCTAAGTAATGCAAAACTTCTGTTTCGCCATTATAACTTTCTGGTGCAATGTAGTTGTTTACACGAGTGCTAGCATCGATAGTTTGGTCCTTCATCATTGCATTTGTTTGCTTAAGCACGTTGTGGCAAGCCGAACAAACTGAAACTAATGGCTGATTTTTCTTGTTTGCATGAATTAACGCACGCACGCTAGATAACTTTGTTGCAAGTTCATCATTACTTGTGGTAAACACGCCACCACAACATTGCCAATTGTCAATTTCTTCAAGTGTCACGCCCAAAACTTCAGCACACTTTCTTGCATACATGTCAAGGTCTTTTGCTTTAGTCTTTAATGTACAACCAGGAAAATAACTTGCTTTCATATTTTTTAGTTTCTCCTTAAACCATTTTTTCTGGGTGGAAAACTTGGTCAAATTTTTCTTCTGTTAAGAATCCAAGTTCTACGCACGCTTGTTTTAGTGAAATTCCATCTTTATAAGCCTTCTTTGCTGTCTTTGCAGCATTTTCATAGCCGATATATGGATTTAATGCTGTTACGAGCATTAGTGAGTTATGTAAATTGTGGTCCATCTTTTCTCTATTTGCTTTTATGCCAACAGCACAGTTATCGTTAAATGATACGATTGCTTCTGCTAAGAGCCTTGCTGATTGCAAGAAGTTATAGATACATACAGGCATGAACACGTTAAGTTCAAAGTTACCTTGTGATGCAGCCATACCAACAGCAACGTCGTTACCCATAACTTGAACGGCAACCATTGTAACTGCTTCGCATTGAGTTGGGTTAACCTTACCTGGCATGATTGATGAGCCTGGTTCGTTTTCTGGAATAAAGATTTCACCAAGGCCATCTCTTGGGCCACTTGCAAGCCATCTAACGTCGTTTGCAATCTTCATCATATCGCAAGCGAGTGCTTTTACTGCGCCGTGCGCAAACACGATTTCATCTTTGCTTGTTAAAGCGTGGAATTTATTTTGTGCAGTTGTAAAGTTCTTGCCTGTGATTGCAGAAACCTTTTCAGCAACCAAAGTGTCAAAACCTTTTGGTGCGTTAAGTCCTGTACCAACAGCAGTGCCACCGAGTGCAAGTTCTGAAAGTGGCTTAACTGAAAGTTTAAGTAGTTCAACGTCTCTTTCTAAACTTGTTCTCCAGCCACTGATTTCTTGACTGAACTTAATTGGTGTTGCATCTTGAAGGTGTGTTCTACCACACTTAACAACCCCTTCGTGTTCTTCTTCAAGTCTTTTGAATGTGTCGATTAAAGTTTGAACTGCTGGGATAAGTTTATCTTCAATAGCCATAACTGCTGATATGTGCATAGCAGTTGGGAAAGTATCGTTTGAAGATTGACTCATATTGATGTCATCGTTTGGATGCAAAAGTTTTTCGCCAGCGATTTCGTTGCCACGATTTGCGATAACTTCATTAGCGTTCATGTTTGATTGTGTGCCAGAACCTGTTTGCCAAACAACGAGTGGGAAGTGACCGTTTAAGTCACCACTAATAACTTCATCGCAAGCCTTAGAGATTGCACTGAGTTTTTTATCAGTCATCTTTTCTGGCTTAAGCACATTGTTCGCCTCTGCTGCTGCCTTTTTAAGAATACCAAAAGCCTTTGTGATTTCTCTTGGCATAATTTCAATACCTACGCCAATTTTAAAGTTTTCAGAAGAGCGTTGAGTTTGCGCTGCCCAATATCTGTCTGCAGGCACTTTCATTTCGCCCATAGAATCGTGTTCAATACGATAATCCATAATTTGTTTCTCCTTCGATTTTGTCCTAAATTGATAAGTGTAAATTAGAATAATTTATTCTAATCCATCATTGTCCTAGTCTATTATAACAAATCGCTTTGCTTTTGTAAATTATTTACTTTATAAATTTAATAATTTTTTTATGATAATTATACCAATTTTGCTTTTATAACGAAAATTTTTAACATTTGCCCTATTTTATGCCGTTTTTGGTATATTTGTTTATTTTTATATACTTTTTTGTTGCTATATTTTGTGGCTTGTGTTACAATAAAATACGCAAAAATGTTATAAATTAACAAAAGTTGGAAGTATAGAACAAAATGGATAAAAAACTAAAATTTAAAAACGGAATAAAAGATGGATTGCCTATAGGTCTTGGGTATTTATCGGTGTCGTTTGCATTTGGCGTGCAAGCGAGCATATTAGGTATTCCTTTTTATATGAGCCTTTTTATTTCTATGACAAACCTAACTTCTGCTGGGCAACTTGCAGGGCTAACGGTTATCGCTTCGCTCGGCACTATTTTAGAAATAATTCTAACCCAACTTATAATCAATTCAAGATATTTTTTGATGAGTTTAACGCTATCGCAAAAACTTGATGATAGTTTTACTTTAGGAAAGAGATTTTTCTTTTCGGCTTTTATCACCGACGAGATTTTTGCAGTAGCATCTTCAAAACCACACTTAATTAACAAAAAATATTTTTTTGGCTTGGTAATTTTGCCATATTGTGGCTGGTCTTTAGGCACTCTTCTCGGTGCACTTGCAGGAAGTTCACTTCCACTAGCACTAACCAATGCTTTAGGCATTGCACTATACGCTATGTTTGTGGCAATCATTATACCACCAACCCTTTCTGTTAAAGGAGTGCTCCCTGCCGTGATACTTGGGGCGGGATTTAGTTCGTCACTTTATTATATCCCACTATTTAAGGGCTTGCCAAACGGATTTATCTATATCATAAGCGCTATTTTATCTTCGCTTATAACGGCATACTTTTTCCCTATCCCTATCAACGAAAAAGAGCAAGACGGGGGTGATAAATAATGGGCATACCTAAGATGTTTTTAATGATAATTGCAATGGCTGGCGTAACCTATATTATACGTATGCTACCACTCGTTTTCTTTACAAAAAAAATACGCTCAAGATATATCTTAAGCGTGCTATTTTACATACCTTATGCAGTTTTATCAGCAATGACTTTTCCTTTTATTTTTTATTCAACAGGAAGCATTTACACTGCACTAGTGGGCACTATCGTTGCCGTGATTTTGGCTCTATTTAAACGCTCTCTTTTAACGGTTGCCGTGTGTGCTTGTTTATCTGTTTATCTATGTGGTTTTATCCCTTTTTAGATAAATTTTGTTGTTGATTTTTATAAGAAAAAAGGCAAAAAATAAAAGAAGCAAAAGCATCAAAATTATCCAATAAAAAGAGGCTAAAAAGTATGGCGAAACTGATGAAAAACCAAAAATTCCTGCTGTTGAGTGGTAGGTAAAAAAGAAGTATGGAAAGTTTTCGCCCCTGCCAAAATCAATGTTAAAATAAAACAAAATACTTGTTAAAATCAAATAAATTAAAGGTGGAATTATAGAGAGTAATGCCACCTTTTTATTTAGAAAAAATCTTCCTTTTTGGGTAAAAAAATCTATCAATGCAAGAAGTGGCACTGCTATGTGTGTTAAAATCCCACTAACCGAAAAGGCATGAAAACTTTTATCGGCAAACGGACCTAAAAATGAACAAAAAATAACCCCCGTTAACAATATAGAAATGGTAAAGATATATCTTGCAACAAACAAACTAAATCGATTATAAGCATTATTTTTATAGCATGGGAATACAGATAAAAGCATTATAATAAAAATCCAAATATTAGATTGATTTGTAAAGTAAAGTAATCTTCTTGTAGGGTGCGAATATCCATCGAACTTTGCCGTAGATAAACATATGATGATACCTACAAATGAACATATGATTGTTAATATCTTAAACGGATTTTTTATAATTTGTTTCATAATTAGCACCAACAAAATGCACTGCGTTTTTGTTAGTATTGCTCAAAATACACGAAATATTTATGTAAATTATAGTTATATTAAAAATTTTTAATAATAATATTAAAAAAAAATTATTTAATTAACTTGTAATATTGATTTAGTTAGTGTATAATTATATCATTAAAAATTTACAACAAAGAAACGGAGAAAAATTATGGATTGCAATAAAAGACCAGAAAATATGCAAAGAATTACAACAACTGAACTTGCAAATGCATTTATCGATGAGCAAGTTAAGGCTATAAAAGAACAAGTGGGTAATAAAAAAGTTTTGCTCGCACTCTCTGGTGGCGTTGATAGTTCGGTTGTCGCTGCACTTTTAATCAAGGCTATCGGCAAGCAACTAGTTTGCGTGCACGTTAACCACGGACTTATGAGAAAGGGCGAAAGTGAACAAGTTATTGAAATTTTGCAAAAAGGGCTTGATGCAAACCTTATTTATATCGATGCTACAGAACGCTATTTAGAAAAACTTAAAGGCGTTAGCGACCCAGAAACAAAAAGAAAAATTATCGGCGCTGAGTTTATTCGCATTTTTGAAGAAGAAGCAAGAAAACTTAGTGGCATTGAATTCTTGGCACAAGGCACAATCTACCCTGACATTATTGAAAGTGACGGCGTTAAGGCACACCACAATGTTGGTGGTCTTCCAGAAGACTTACAATTTGAACTCGTTGAGCCTGTTAAACTTTTATATAAAGATGAAGTTCGTGAAATTGGTTATGCTTTAGGCTTGCCAAAGAGCATGGTTGCTCGCCAACCATTCCCAGGTCCAGGTCTTGGCGTTAGATGTCTTGGCGAAATTGAAAGGGATAGACTTGAAGCGCTTCGTGAATCAGATGCTATTTTAAGAGAAGAATTTGACAAGGCAGGACTTACCGATAAAGTATGGCAATTCTTTACCGTTGTTCCTAACTTCCGTTCAACAGGTGTTAGAGATGGCAAGCGTGTGTTTGACCTTCCTGTAATAATTAGAGCAGTTAACACAGTTGATGCTATGAGTGCAACAGTTCCAGAAATTGACTGGGCAGTTCTCAAAAAAATCACCGATAGAATTTTAAGTGAAGTTAAGGGCGTATGCAGAGTGTTATATGACCTTTCACCAAAAGCCCCTGCAACTATTGAATGGGAATAAATTTATAATATAAAATATAAAATCAAAAAGAAGTCACTTCTATGTGACTTCTTTTTTTGCTATTTAACTATATGTTTTTTTTATACATATCAGCATATGTTACTTTTTAATATTGACAGAGATTATACCACTTACCCCACCGATAACGCTTGTAAAGATTAAATCCACCAAAAACATATCTCCAAACATCATTGTTCCACAAAATAAAGAGAATAATAAATATGTTATAATCGTGGATAGAAATGCCATTATAATCCCCCTAACAAGCCCATTTCTACCACGGATATTAAGCGAGCAACCTAAAAAGATTGCTATTATTTTTATAAATTGATTAACTGCTTTAATAACACTTTGACTTAAAAGCGTAAACTTAAGCAAGCCTGCAAATATTAAAACGCCAATTAGAGTTATAATAACGGCCGAAAAAACAGCCTTTAATATTCCAGAAAAAAACTCTTTTACATTATCTAACATAAAAAACCCCACATACTCTTTACTTAAAAGTATGCAGGGAATAAAAATTCTATGATAGTTTTTTTAATTTAGATAAAGATTACTCAGCAGATTTTTCTTCTAACTTTTCTTCTTTCTTTTCTTCTACTTTTTCTTCTTTCTTTTCTTGTTTTGGGTTTGCTGGTGCTGTTTGATAAATAGCGCCCTTGTCAAACTTAACGAAAGATTCTTTGCCTTCCATGCCTGTTCTTAAAACAAAAGTGTTTTCAGAATCATCGATTTCAGCAACATAACCACAAACGCCACCGATAGTTTTAACTTTATCGCCAATCTTAATGCCGTTAACCATATCTTGTGCTTGTTTTTGTCTTTTTT
>JAZOMM010000035.1:0-2907 GCA_045653965.1 Christensenellaceae bacterium
CCCATAACAGTGCCATTAATCATCATTTCAGCCACTTGGTTACGACTGCTGTTAAAAAGCGTTTTCATCTTAATACTGCTCCAAAGCATAGCCTTTTTTAACGGGTTAATGTCTTTTGGTTCAACGTTTTTTTCAGCCATAAAAGATGAAAGTTTTCCTATAGTTTTTTCATAGCCCTCATATTCTTCTCTAAGTTCGTTTTTAATATCATCATCTTCAACAGAAGGAATAAGGTCAGAAATGCTTTGCAAAGCAATGTGTGCATTTTTATAAATATCGTTTATTGCTTTTTGGTTATATTCATTTAATTCCATAATAAAACTCCTACATAAAAATTTATAAAAATAGTTTGTGAAAGGTTGATAAAAATATGCAAAAACGTTTGACATTTTTTAATTTATAGTATAAAATACTGAGGTAGCCGCTCGATAGGGGTTTTTTAAGTGTGTAATCCACCCCAAAAAAATAAATTCGGCGAGACTGGTTAGCAGGAGGTAATATTATGTACGCAATCGTAGAAAACGGTTCAAAGCAGTACAAAGCAGAAGTTGGTCAAGTTATCAGATTTGAAAAACTTTCAGCAAATGTAGGCGACAAAGTAGAATTCAGCGTTTTAATGGTTAGTGATGAAAACGGCGTTAAAGTGGCTGAAGAAGCAAAGGCATTCAAAGTTGTAGGTGAAGTGCTCGAACAAGGCAAAGATAAGAAAATTATCGTCTTCAAATACAAGGCAAAGAAAAACGAAAGAAAGAAACAAGGTCACAGACAACCATTCACGGCTGTTAAGATTCTTGAAATCGTTGCGAAGTAAGGACGGAGGGTATAGAATATGATATTATTTAGATTATTTGCGCACCACAAAGGTGGCGGTAGTACCAAAAACGGCAGAGATAGCAACGCAAAAAGACTTGGCGTTAAAAGAGTTAATGGTCAAGAAATTCTTGCAGGTGGCATAATTGTTCGTCAAAGAGGCACAAAGATTCACCCAGGCAACAATGTTGGTATCGGTAGTGATGACACATTATATGCTTTGATTGACGGTGTTGTTAAGTTCGAAAGAATGGGCAGAAACGACAAAAAAGTTAGCGTTTACGCAAAAGAAAACTAAAATTAAAACGGGCTGAAAATTCAGTCCGTTAAATTTTTATTTAAGAGAATATTTATCAGGTATAATATGAATGGCATTGAAAAGATAGTATTTGATAGCGAATATTTTGATGCACTATCAACGCTTGATTGTGGTCAAATTTTTCGTTTTACAAAAATAGATAATGGTTATTTAGTCCTATCAAAAGATAAGGGTGCAATTATTTATACCCAAAATAATAAAACCACTATAGAGTGCTACACCCAAGATAAAGAATATTTTACAAATTTTTTCGACTTAGATAGAGATTATAAGACTATTTGCGAGAGTGCAAAAAAAGAAAATATATCAATATTGTCAAGTGCTATTGATAATGCTAAAGGGATAAGGATATTAAATCAAGATAAAGAAGAAACACTTTTTTCTTTTATAATTTCCCAAAACAACAATATTCCAAGGATAAAAGGCATAATAGAAAAACTATGCAAAGGCTTAGGCGAAAAAAGAGAATTTTGTGGCATAGAATACTATGCTTTTCCAACTGCTCAAAAAATGGCTGAAACCGACCTACAGTTTTATCAAGAGATAGGGCTCGGTTATAGAGCAAGATACATCAAAAATCTTGCTGAAATGCTAAATAACGGCTTAAATTTGGATAATTTTAGTTCACTCTCTACTAAAGAACTAAGAAAAGAACTTACTTCAATTTTAGGTGTAGGCACAAAGGTTGCAGATTGTGCAATTCTATTCGGCTATCATAAAAGCGATAGTTTTCCCGTAGATACTTGGATAGAAAAAGTTTATATCGAAGATTTTAAGGGAACACTGAAAGATAGAACAAAGATTGCAGATGAATTATCAAAAAGGTTTAACGAAAATGCAGGATATTATCAACAATACTTGTTTTATCATAAAAGACTTACCCAAAAATAACAAAAAAGCATAAAAAAAGATAAAAAATAATTGTCAAAAAAGCACGATTATGGTATACTAAAAAAAGATTAAAATTTAGATAAAATTTATGGAGGCATAATTTATGCAGTATTCAACTGAAGTTAAAGAAATGACCTGTGTATGCAAAGGCCCAAAACACGGCCCTGCTCCAATTCCAGAAGAAGGAAGATGGGTAGAAGCTAAGCAAATTAGCGATATTTCTGCATATACACACGGTGTAGGCTGGTGTGCACCACAACAAGGTGCTTGTAAACTTTCATTAAACGTTAAAAACGGTATTATCGAAGAAGCACTTGTAGAAACAATTGGTTGCTCTGGTATGACACACTCTGCAGCAATGGCAGCAGAAATTCTCCCAGGCAAAACATTGCTCGAAGCATTAAACACAGACTTAGTTTGCGATGCTATCAATACAGCAATGAGAGAACTTTTCTTGCAAATCGTATATGGCCGTTCACAATCAGCATTCTCAGAAGATGGCTTGGTTATCGGTGCAGGTATGGAAGACTTAGGTAAGGGCGCTCGTTCAATGGTCGGCACAATGTACGGCACAAAGGCAAAGGGCGTTAGATACCTTGAAATGACAGAAGGTTATTGCACAAAGATGGCTCTTGACGAAAATAACGAAGTTGTTGGCTATGAATTTGTTTCACTCGGCAAAATGACAGACTTCATTAAGAAGGGTATGGAACCAAACGAAGCATACGAAAAGTCAAAAGGCACATATGGTCGCTTTAAGCCAGAAGATGGTGTGGTTAAGTATATTGACCCACGTAAAGAGTAATAGGGAGGGAATAGATTATGGCACAATTTGAAGGTTATGAAAGAAGAGAAGCCAAAATTCTTGCAACACTTAAAGAATATGG
>JAZOMM010000036.1:0-6131 GCA_045653965.1 Christensenellaceae bacterium
AACAAGTGATAAACTTTCTCTATCTGGGTTACCACCACGAGCAATTATCTTTTGTCTATTAAACTCTGTAACGAGTTTGATGTTGTTCATAAGTCCTTCAACATTTGTAAACAACTTACTGTTTATTTTTTGCAAAATATACTTAACCTTTTCGCCGTCAACATCAACTACTGCAAGATAGGTTTCGTTGATATGACCTTCGCCATATCTTTCGCAAGAAACAAGTGTGCCCTTAATGTCAAATTTAGAAATAATCTTTTCAAAATCGTATGCCATAATATTTTTCTTCCTTTTTATTTTTTGTATTTATTTTTTTAGGCTGTTATTTTATTCAAGCCCTTTTGCTTTTCTTTTAAGTCTCATTTCGGTGTTTAGCGTCTTTTTTCTTATCCTTATGTTCTTAGGTGTGATTTCAAGCATTTCATCATCGTTGATAAATTCCATTGCTTCTTCTAAACTCATAAGTTTTGGTGTTTCAAGTCTAAGTGCGTCATCAGAGCCAGATGCACGAGTGTTTGTCAAATGCTTTTTCTTACAAACGTTAACCGTGATATCTTCGTTCTTAGGACAAACGCCAACTACCATACCTTCATAAACCTCAACGCCAGCACCGATGAATAGTTGTCCCCTACCTTGTGCATTAAACAAGCCATAAGTAACGGCTTCGCCCGTTTCAAAGGCAACGAGTGAACCCGTTGAACGCCTTTCGATATCACCCTTAAAGTCTTCATAACCATAAAAGAGAGTGTTGAACACGCCTTCGCCACGAGTTTCGGTTAAGAACTGACTCTTATAACCGAATAGTCCCCTTGCTGGAACTTTGAACTCTAACCTTATTCTACTGCCGATATTTTCCATTTGTAATAGTTCGCCCTTTCTAACGCCCATACTTGAAAATACCGAGCCTGTTTTATCTTCAGGCACGTCTACAACTAGCCTTTCCATAGGTTCTTTTAGCACGCCGTCAATCTCTTTATACATAACCTTAGGTGCGCCTACTTGGAACTCATAGCCTGCCCTACGCATTGTTTCTATTAAAATTGAAAGGTGCATTTCGCCCCTACCACACACCCTATATGAGTCTGCACTATCCGTTTCTTCAACTCTCAAAGAAACGTCTTTAAGCATTTCCTTAAATAATCTATCTCTTAAGTGTCTTGTGGTTACGAACTTACCTTCCTTGCCAGCAAATGGACTGTCGTTTACACTAAATAACATTTCCACAGTTGGCTCGCTTATTTTTACAAATGGCACAGGCTCTACTTGTAGTGGTGAACAAATGGTGTCGCCAATAGAAATGTTTTCAATACCACTAACGCACACTATATCCCCTGCCTTAGCATCTTCAACGGCAACTCTATTTAAGCCTTCTATTTGATAAATGCTAACGAGTTTGCCTTTCATTTCCTTGCCAGAAATGTTATAGTTGCAAGTTTGAACGTCTTGGTTAACTTGTGCTTTGCCCCTTTCTATTCTACCTATACCTATTCTTCCCACATACTCATTATAGTCGATTGAAGATACTAACATTTGAAATGGACCTTCATCATCGACTTCTTGTGGCTCAAAATGGTTAACGATAGCATCAAAGAGTGGAGTTAAATCATTCCCTTGCTTAAAGCAGTCTGTACTTGCCGTGCCAGCCCTACCTGAACAAAAGATAATTGGGCTATCTATTTGCGAATCGCTTGCATTTAGGTCAAAGAGTAGTTCTAAAATTTCATCTTGAACTTCTTTTAACCTTGCATCTGGTCTATCAATCTTATTTACAACGATAATTAGTTTATGATTGAGTTCTAGTGCCTTTTGCATAACAAATCTTGTTTGTGGCATAGGTCCTTCGCAAGCATCAACCAAAACTAAAACGCCGTTTACCATTTTAAGAACACGTTCTACTTCTCCACCAAAGTCTGCGTGACCTGGGGTATCTATAATGTTAATTTTTACACCATTATAAAATGCCGATGTGTTTTTTGCTAATATAGTTATGCCCCTTTCACGCTCTAGGTCGCCAGAGTCCATAACTCTATCCATAACATCTTGATTGTCCCTAAAAATACCACCTTGCTTTAGCATTTCGTTAACTAAAGTCGTCTTGCCGTGGTCAACGTGCGCTATAATTGCAACGTTTCTTACATCTGTCCTTTTCAAATTCTTTGTTGTCCTTTATTAAATTTCACTTTCCCGTCTATTTCACTTGAGATAAAACTGCAATTATTGTTTTTGCATCTTTTATTTGTCCGTTTTCTATCATCTTTTTAACCTGATATTTATCAATCCACTCGGCTGATAAAAACTCATCTTCATCGAGGCATACTTCTGTTTGTATAAACTCTACTGCTTTGTATATCCTTATAATCTCGTTTGTGTATGCAGGTGTTGGATAAATGTCAAATAACTTAATTACACTTTTTGCTTTTATTCCACCCTCTTCTTCAAGTTCACGAATAGCAGTATCTTCTGGGTTTTCGCCATCGTTAAGTTTACCTGCTGGAATTTCATAAAGTTCTTCTTTATATGGGTATCTAAACTGCTTTACAAGTAATATCTTGCCATCTTTCTCACAATAAATGGCACTACCACCACTATGCTCTATAACTTCTCTAACAGCAGGAGCGCCATTTGGCAAAACTATATCGTCTTTTCTAACCGATAAAATCTTGCCATTATATAAATAATTTTTTTTAATGGTCTTTTCCTTAAATTCCACTTAGCACACCCTTTAATAACTTAAACACTTTTTTTGCTCTATTAAAGAATAATATCTTATGTGCTTTTGTCATAAATTTATAAGCAACAAAAGCATAGATAATAGCATCTCTATCTTCACTTGTAATTGCGTTTGCAAGCATATCGATAACTAAAAGCATTTCTTGGCATTTTTCTTCGCTCATTTTCTTTGCCTTGATTTTTTGCTTGTCGATAAGAAGTATTTCTTTAATTGCCTTTATATTTTCGCCATAAACTTTTTTAGATAGTTCTTTGTCTTTTTCAATTTTTTCGGCTTCAGCAAGTTGTTTTTCCTTTTGCCTTTCAAGTTCTAAAAGCGCTTCTATAGGGTCTTGAAGTTTGCCTTCTATAACGCTTTCCATAAGAGTTTTAACAGCCTTAACAAAAGGTATTATCATTGAATTGATAAAGGCATCATAACCCGAAGCAAAACTGCCGTCAATATAAAAATACTTGTTTAAAAAACCACTTAGTTCCACACGCTTAGCATCAATATCTACTAAGAGTGTAAAAGTAAAGGCAAGAAGTTCTTTTGAGTTTGCTGGAAGAATAAACTCCCCTTTATCTGCAGATAGATATGGGCTTTTAACCAAATATTTTCGTTCAGCACCTTCTCTATCGTAATCAGTTAGACAATTTTTAAAAATTGCCATTAAAGTCTCTGAACATGCAATTGCTTTAAGCAATCCCACAATCTTAATGTCTGCAAGGATATACTTAGAATCAATAAACTCTTGTGCACGCTCCAAAAATAAATCTAATTCTTCTTTCTTTGTCATGGTTTTTCCCTCCCATGTGAATTTTTGGATAGATATATTATTAAATATATAAAAATGAATGTAGTAAACATACAAATAAAATATAATCGCAAAATATATCTATATAAAAAGACATAATTCAACATATACCATTATAACACATTTTTAATGCAATATAAACTTTTTTTTGGCGTTATTTTTCAAATTTTTACATAAAGTTCTTTACAAATTCGGTTTTTATGTTATAATTAAAGTTAATAATAGGAGATTTTTTGGATTATGCAGGTCAAAGGTGATTCATCATTAAACAAGTTAATACTTTTGTTCGTCTTTGACAAGATGGAATCAGCGCTATCTGAAAACACAATTTTAGATATGTGTTGTTCTTCAAATAATTGGCTGGCTTATATGGACTGTCAACCTATCCTTAACGGGCTATTAGAATGTGGTTGGATATGTAATATAGGAACTACTAACGAACCGCTTTACACCATTACGCCTGATGGGAGAATTTGCCTTGCCAATTTTTTTATCAATATCCCTGCATCTACGAGAGAAGAAATTTCACTATTTGTTAAGAACAATAGGCTTAAGTATCGCAGAAAGCAAGAGTGTATGGCAGACTATTTTATGAACAAGGACGGAACTTATACCGTTTATCTAAAGATTATAGAGCCTGCCCAACCTGTTTTAGAACTTAAACTCGTTGTGCCTAATAGACAAATTGCAAAAGACATTTATAAAAAATGGGGCGAAAAAGCCGTTGACGTTTATCGCAATATTTATGAAAATTTAGTTGACTAGAAGGAGAAATTATGCAAACTTACATGACTAAAGGAACTTGTAGCAGACAAATCATTTTTGACGTGACCGAAGATAATAAACTTTTCGGTGTTAAATTTATCGGTGGTTGCAGTGGCAATCTTCAAGCAATCGCAAAGCTTGTTGATGGAAAGGATATCGATGAAGTTATTTCGCTTCTTAAAGGTATAAAATGCAGAAGCAACACTTCTTGTGGTGACCAACTCGCTACTGCCCTTGAAAGATATAAATTCAAAAAAATGAACCCTGATTTAGACAAAAAATAAAATTTAATATAAAACGGATTTAGTTTGAGTGCTAAATCCGTTTTTCTTTTCTCTTAAAATAGTTTTTACTAAATTAGTTTTGTGCTTGGCTTGTTTTTTCTAATAAAATGGTGAAAGGTCCATCGTTTGTTTGGTTAATTTTCATATCGGCACCAAACACACCTTTTTTTACAGTTATTCCTGCTTTTGAAAGACCTTCTGCCACGTATTCATAAAGTGCATTTGCCTTTTCTGGAACTTCTGCATTTAAAAAGTCTGGTCTATTGCCGTGCGATGTGTTTGCCATTAATGTAAACTGAGAAACGATAAGTATCTCCCCATTAGTGTCTATTATCGACCTATTTATCTTGCCGTTTTCATCTTCACAAATTCTAAGTGACGGGATTTTTTTAATAAAATAATCGGCTTCTACCTTTGTGTCCCCTTTCATAACGCCTAAAAAGATTACGTAGCCACTCCCTATCTCGCTTATTAACTTTCCATCAACCTTTAAGTTTGCATCAAGCACCCTTTGAATAACTGCTTTCATTGCCTTTCTCCTTTACCTTTATATAATAACACAAATGATTTTATTTGACAAGCATTATATAAAAGACTTATAATACTATTAGGAGTTTAGTTATGAAGTTTTTAGGTATGGAAAAAATGTCACTAGTTGACTATGATGGTTTGGTGGCTACCACCGTTTTTACGGGTGGTTGCAATTTCAAATGCCCATTTTGTCATAACGCACCACTTGTTAGTGGATATGAAAACTTGCCTACTCTAGACCAAAGCGAGATTTTTTCTTATCTTGAAAAAAGAAAGGGCATTATAGACGGCGTGTGTATCACAGGGGGAGAACCTACCCTTCATAGCGACCTTCCACTCTTTATGGAAAAGGTTAAAAAACTTGGATACAAGGTTAAACTAGACACTAATGGTACAAATCCACAACTTGTAAAGAATGTTTTTGAAAATGGACTTTGCGATTATTTTGCTATGGATATAAAAAACGACAAGGATAATTATGCGAAGATAATCGGCTATGATAAGTTTGACACAAAAAACGTTGAAAAAACGGTGGAATATTTTTTAACACCTAATGCCGACTATGAGTTTAGAACTACACTTATAAAAGAGTATCACTCAACTGAAAATATTCTTAAGATTGCCGAGTGGATAAAAGGTGCAAAAAGATATTTTCTTCAAAAATTTAAGTCTGGGGATAACTGCTTAAATGCAGATGGACTTGAGCCTGTTGATAATCAAACCACAAAAAAATATATTGAAATTTTAAGAAATTATATACCTTTTGTTATGGCAAGGGGTTATGACTTTTAATAAACCGAATAATATAAACTAGAAGCCACGGAAAATCCGTGGCTTTTTCTTATTCTATAACTACTTTTATGTTTTCTATATTGTTATATCTCAAAATTTCTATGGCGTTTTTATCGATAACTTCGCCACTGAACATGATTGGAACTGCTGGTGGACAACTTATGTTTGTCATAGATAAAATTCTGCCTTCAGCATCTTCAACTTTTATAGTCTCGCTTTTTCTTAAAAGCGC
>JAZOMM010000037.1:0-2419 GCA_045653965.1 Christensenellaceae bacterium
CTTGACCCAGAGCAAAACACCACTTTTAGAGATAGATTTTTAGAAGTGCCATTTGACCTATCTAAAGTTATGTTTATAACCACTGCAAACTCGCTTGACACTATTCCTTATCCACTTCTCGATAGAATGGAAGTAATAGAAATTTCAGGGTATACAAAAGAAGAAAAACTTCAAATTGCAAAGCAATATTTAATTCCAAAGCAACTAGAAAATAACGGCTTAACAAAGAAAAATATTGCATTTACCGATGAAGGTATTGAAGAGATTATAACAAGTTACACGGCAGAAGCAGGCGTTAGAAATTTAGAGCGTGAGATTTCAAGCGTTATAAGAAAGGTTGCAACAAAAGTTGCTCAAAAACCTAGACTTAAAAAGCAAGTTATTGATAAAGAAGCAGTTAACGGATATCTAGGTATTAAAAAACACGCAAGAGATATGGCTCTTGAAAAAGATGAAGTGGGCGCAGCAACGGGGCTTGCTTGGACAAGCGTTGGTGGAACGACTTTAACAATAGAAGTTTCGCTAATGCAAGGCAAGGGCGAGATTGTTTTAACAGGTAAACTTGGTGATGTTATGAAAGAATCTGCAAGGGCTGCTATAAGTTATATCCGTGCAAATGCCGATAAATATAATATTGAAAGCAATAGGTTTGAAAAGACGGATATTCATATTCACGTTCCAGAAGGTGCAACGCCAAAAGATGGACCAAGCGCAGGTATAACAATGGCAACGGCAATACTTTCAGCATTTACAAATAAAGCCGTTAAAAAGACTGTTGCAATGACAGGTGAAATCACATTAAGGGGCAAGGTTTTGGCAATTGGTGGGCTTAAAGAAAAGTCGCTTGCTGCTTATAGACTTGGAATAACAAATATTATTATTCCAAAAGATAATCAAAAAGATTTAGTGGACATACCAAAAGAAATACGAGAAAAAATAGATTTTGTTGCTGTAGAAAATATTGATGAAGTTTTTGAAAAGGCAATAAATAATTAAGGAAAAATTATGAAGATTAAAGATGCTGTTTTTATAACAAGCGTTGCAAGTGTGGATAAGTTTTATCAAACTTCAAAGCCTATAATTGCCGTTGCAGGCAAGTCTAACGTGGGCAAAAGTTCGCTTATCAATATGCTGGCAGGAAAGAAAAAACTTGCTAAAACTTCTACCACACCAGGTAGAACAAGGCTTATAAATTACTTTGATTTTGGCGAGTTTGTGCTTGCTGACCTTCCTGGGTATGGCTTTGCAAAAGCACCAAAGGAAGAAAAACAAAAGTGGGGAAGGCTTCTTGAAACCTTTTTAGGCACTCAAAACATAAAACTTCTTCTCTCGCTTGTGGATATTAGGCACGAGCCGACTAGCGATGATAAAATGATGATAAACTATTTGTATCATTATGCCGTGCCTTTTGCCCTTGTTGCAACAAAGGCAGATAAACTTGCAAAAACAAGAATAAAGCCAAGAATTAACGAGATTGCATCATCATTAAGGGTGGGCTATGCCGATGTTACTGCAACTAGTGCAGACACAGGTTATGGCAAAAATGAACTTTTAGACATCATCGAAAAGGCTATTACCTTAGAGCAAGATATAGAAGAACAAGACTAATGGACAACAAAAAGTTATTTTTACATACAAAGCCTTTAAGATTATTCTTAAAAGCATCAATCCCCGGTGGGATAAGTATGCTTATGGCATCTGTATATACCATTTTTGATGCTATTTTTGTGGGTAAGTTTGTCGGCAGTATTGCACTCGGTGGCTTAGGACTTGCAATGCCACTCGTTATTATAAACTTTTCTCTAGCAGACTTGATTGGCGTTGGTTCATCTGTACCCATCGCCATTTTGCTAGGCAAAAAAGAAGATAAAAAAGCCAACCAATATTTTACCTTTGCAACGCTACTCATAATTATCACAGGGACAATAATAGGCGTGCTATTATATTTCTTAGCACCTAGTTTTATGTCTCTAGTTGGTGCTAAGGGTGAACTCGCTGAATATGGCGTTAAATATGCAAGGATATACGCTATTTTTTCGCCTATATCTACCTTGTTTTTTGCTGTGGATAACTATCTTAGAATTTCAGGCAAAATTAAAACAAGTATGTTCCTTAATATCTTTATGAGCATAGGAACAGTTTTAATAGAATTATTATTTGTAGTAGGGTTTAATTGGGGCATACAAGGTGCAGCATTTGGTGCAAATATTATATTAGTGATTTGTATTGTTGTAGGATATTCTTTTTTCTTTACAGGCAAACTTCAATTAAAGTTTGATAAATTTAAGGCAAACGCCAAAATGTTAAAAGAAATAGTGTCAAATGGCACGCCTGCCTTTTTAACTAATGTTGCAGGGCGATTGTTTTCAATAGTAATGAACATAATGCTCATAAAATTCGGTGGGGATAATGCCGTTAT
>JAZOMM010000038.1:0-2451 GCA_045653965.1 Christensenellaceae bacterium
TATACACATAACATTATAAATTTGTCTGAAACAGAAAATTTGGTGACTGTTATGTGGGCAAACGAGCAGTTTGATTCAAGTCATCCAGATACTTTTTTTGAAGTTGTAGAAATATAATTGGTGTCCATTTAGGAAGGTTGATATGGAAAGAAAAATGAAATTAGATTATTCAAATGTAAAATTCAAGGATAATGGCAAACTTAAACTACTTATTATCGTAGGAACACGCCCAGAGATAATTAGACTTGCAGCAGTTATCAATAAATGTAGAAAATATTTTGACTGCATTTTAGCACATACAGGTCAAAATTATGATTATAACCTAAACGGAATATTCTTTAAGGATTTAAAACTAGAAGACCCAGATGTTTATATGGATGCCGTTGGCGAAGATTTGGGTGAAACGGTTGGCAATATCATTAATTGTTCATATAAACTTATGAATGCTTGTAAGCCAGATGCTCTTTTAATTTTAGGTGATACAAATAGTTGCTTGTCAGCAATATCAGCAAAAAGATTGCATATTCCTATTTTTCACATGGAAGCAGGTAATCGTTGTAAAGACGAATGTTTACCAGAAGAAACAAATCGCCGCATAGTTGATATAATTTCTGATGTGAATTTAGCATATTCAGAACATGCAAGAAGATACCTTGCAGATTGTGGACTTCCAAAAGAAAGAACTTATGTAACAGGCTCTCCTATGGCAGAAGTATTGCATAATAATCTAAAGGAAATAGAAAAGAGTGATGTTCTTAAAAGACTTGGCTTAAAGCCAAAAAAATACATTTTACTCTCTGCACATAGAGAAGAAAATATAGACACGGAAAAGAACTTTAATTCACTATTTACTGCAATAAATAAACTTGCAGAAAAATATGATATGCCAATTCTTTATAGTTGCCATCCAAGAAGTAAAAAGCGTTTAGAAATTAGTGGCTTTAAGTTGGATAAGCGTGTTATTCAAAATCAACCTTTAGGCTTCCACGATTATAATAATTTACAAATGAACGCATTTGCCGTTGTTTCGGATAGTGGCACGCTCCCTGAAGAAAGTTCGTTCTTTACAAGCATAGGAAAGCCTTTCCCAGCCGTTTGCATTAGAACGAGCACTGAGCGTCCAGAAGCATTAGATAAGGCTTGCTTTGTTATTGCTGGCATTGATGAAAAAGGCTTATTGCAAGCAGTTGAAACTTCGGTTGAACTATGTAAAGATGGCAATAATGGAATTCCTGTTCCTGATTATGTGGAAGAAAATGTTTCAACAAAGGTGGTAAAAATAATTCAATCATACACAAGAATAGTAGATAAAATGGTTTGGAGAAAATTTTAATAACCAATTAAAAACAATTATTAAATAAAAATTGCCCTTTCTTGAAAAGGGCAATTTTTATTTTTGTGCAAAAGCATTGAAAATATTAGCAAAAAAAGTTATAATATAAAAAAGGAGATAAATTATGAGGAAAAATCTTAAGCCAAAAGCATATATTTATCCGTTGCCTGTTTTAATTATCGGCACTTATGATGAAAATGGCGTGCCAAACGCTATGAACGCTGCTTGGGGAACTGTTTGCGATGAAAACAAGGTTTCTATTTGCATTGATAAAGGGCACAAAACTATTAAAAATTTATTAAAAATCAAGGAATTTACAGTTGCGATTGCCGATAGTAAAAACGTTATACCTGCAGATTATGTAGGTGTGGTTTCAGGGAATAAGGAGCCCAACAAACTTGCAAAAACAGGCTGGAGGGTTACAAAAAGCGAACATATAAACGCTCCTATTATAAATGAACTTCCACTTGTGTTAGAGTGTAGATTAGTAAGTTATAATGAAGAAAGTGAAATTTGCATAGGTGAAGTTATTAATGTTTCGGTCGATGAGAGTATTTTGAATAAAAATGGAAAAATTGACCTAGAAAAATTTAACCCTATTTGTTATGATACTTTTGCTCATGGCTATTATACTCTTGGTGAAAAAGTGGGCACTGCTTTTTCTGATGGCTTAAAAATTAAATAAGAAGATTTACTAATATGCAAAATATTAAAATTAAAAAATGCATTATAAATGACCTTTTACTTTTACAAGAACTATCAATCAAAACTTATGTTCAAACTTTTGACAAATTTAATAGCCCAGCAATAATGAAAGCATATTTAAATGATGCTTTTAACTTAGAAAAACTAGAGAAAGAGTTGTTAAATAACAATTCGACATTTTACTTTTTATATAAAGATGAAAGGCTTGCTGGTTACTTAAAAGTCAATGAATTTCCTTCTCAAACAGATATCAATGATGAATCAAGTTTAGAAATTGAAAGATTTTATATATTAAGCGATTTTCAAGGTCAAGGTTTAGGCAAGTTTTTAATGAAAAAGGCAGTTGATATCGCTAATGAAAAGAAAAAGGCGTATGTTTGGCTTGGCGTTTGGGAACATAACGAAAAAGCAAA
>JAZOMM010000039.1:0-10057 GCA_045653965.1 Christensenellaceae bacterium
TAGAAAGTTTTGGCCACAACACTATATGCTTGCATCGCTTCTTTCAATTTTCTTTGGGCTTTTCCCAATATTCGTGTTCGTTATAAGAAACAAGCGACCTATCGACTATAATCAATATTTGCGTGCAAGATATGGTGCATATAGAAACCCATATGGTAATCCTTACGGCAACCCATATAGTGGTGGATATGGCAACCCTTATGGCACACAAGGTGGTGCTAGTGCACCAAAAGAACCAGACTCTCCATTTGAAGATTTTGAAGATAAGAAAAATAAAAAACCAAAAGACCCATTTGAAGAGTTCGATGATAAAAAAGCAAAAAACAAAGACCCTTTTGACGAGTTTGATAATTAGAACTTGTTAAAAGAAAAGATAAAAATTATAAAAGCACAAAAGTGCAAAAAACAGGTAAATTATGACCTTAGATACAATTTCTGCAATATCAACACCACTTGTAGCAAGTGGTGTTGCAGTTATAAGAATAAGTGGAAAAAAGTCGCTTGAGATAGCGAGCAAAATGTTTAAGCCACTTGGCAAAACAGGGGTTTTGGACTTTATGCCAAACAAAATGTACGTTGGCGAAATTCAGGCTGATGGTTTTTTTGACCACGGCCTTTGTGTGTATTTTAAAGGACCAAAGAGTTTTACAGGCGAAGACGTGGTGGAGTTCCACTCTCACGGTGGCGTTGCAATTTCAAAAGGCATACTTAGAAAGGTTTTATCGCTCGGTGCAAGGCTTGCAAATAACGGCGAGTTTACTAAGCGTGCGTTTATAAACGGAAAACTTTCGCTTTCTTCTGCAGAAGGACTTATCGATATGATAAATAGCGAAAGTGAAAGTGGGGTTAAGGCAGGGTATTACCTTTATAGAGAAAAACTAACCGAGCAAATAAATTCGCTCCAAGACATTATTCTAGATGCCTTAAGCGAGATTGATGCCGACATGGACTTTCCAGAAGAAGATTTAGAAATTACATCGACAAAAAATGTTAAAGATGCTCTAGAACAAGTCATAGCAAAAATTGAAAGTTTAATGGGAACATACAGAACGGGTAGGTCGCTAAAAAATGGCGTTAGGGTAGCCATTGTTGGCAAACCAAACACAGGCAAAAGTTCGCTTCTTAATGCACTTCTTAGTTATGATAAGGCAATCGTTTCGGACATTGCAGGAACAACTCGTGATATAGTTGAAGGCACTATTGATATCGATGGTGTTAGATTTAATTTTTCTGACACGGCTGGCATTAGAGAAAGCGACGATAAGGTTGAAAGTTTAGGCGTTGAACTATCTAAAAAAATACTAAAAGAAAGCGACATTATCTTGTTTGTTGTGGACGGCGCATCTATTGATGAAGATGACCTTAAAATTTATGAGTTTGTAAAGGGGCAAAATCTTATAGTCGCACAAAACAAGTTTGATAAATGCGATAAAAAGTGCGATTTTGCCGATATTTGCATTTCGGCACTTAAAAAGCAAAATTTAAGTGAGTTAAAAGAACTTTTATATCAAAAAACCATTGGCAGTGGCATAGACTTAAATGGAGACTTCTTGTGCGAAGAAAGGCACTATGAAGCACTTTCAAGGGCAAGTGATAAACTCACTCAAGCCTTAAACAATATCGATATAGTGCCACTTGACATTTTATCTATAGACATTAAAGACGGTTGGATTGCTCTTGGTGAAATTTCTGGCAAAACGGCAACCGAAGACATTATAAACAACATATTTTCTAAATTTTGCGTGGGCAAATAGGGGGAGAAAATGGTAAACCTTGAACTTTATAGGGTATTTTATGTTGTTGCCAAGTGTGGCAGTTTGACAAAAGCGGCTGAAGAACTTTTTATTTCTCAACCAGCCGTATCTCAAGCCATAAAGCAACTTGAAACCCAACTTGGTGGCAAACTCTTTAACAGAACGCACAAGGGTATGGAATTAACCGAAACGGGTGGCAGACAAATATTTGACACAGTTGAAAAAGCACTTAAACTTTTTGATGAGGCAGAAAGTAAATATGCCGAACTTAAAGACACGGCAACGGGTATGGTTAGAATATGTGCATCTGACACGGTTAGCACGCACTTTTTGCTTCCTTACATAAAAGAATATCATGAAAAATATCCTAATGTTAACCTAGTGCTTCAAAACTGCACTTCAAGTGAAACGATAGAACTTTTAAAGGGTGGCAAGGGGGATATCGGCTTTGTAAACCTTCCTATCGATGATACTGAGATAAATTTATCTAACACAGTTATGCAACTTCACGATACCTTTGTGTGCAGTGATAAGTTTAAGGAATTAACGGACGGCGTGGTTGACCTTAAAAGGCTTCAGGACTATCCACTTTTAATGCTAGAACTTTCAACAGCAACAAGGCAAGCGATTGTTAGTTTTGCACACTCACAGGGCATACACTTGCACCCAGAAATTGAACTTGCAAGTTTAGAACTAATGTGTATGCTTGCTAAAAACGGCATAGGTATTGCGTGTATTCCAAGAGAATTCGTTTTGCACGAACTAAACGAAGAAAAGAGTTTAATTGAAATAAAAACTAATCCAACCCTTCCAACAAGGGCGATAGGCTTAGCGCTTCCAAAAGATAAAAACTTAACGTTTGCAGTTAAAGAATTTATAAAACTTTTGTCAAAGTAAAAGGGGGATAATATGGAAATTTGGCAAGCGATAGTTCTTGGTCTCGTTCAAGGCTTTGCAGAATTTTTACCTATTTCATCAAGTGGTCACTTGATTTTGCTTTCTAACTGGTTTGGCATTGAAGATAACGTTATCTTTTATAGCGTTATGCTACATTTAGGCACGCTAATTCCTGTTATAATCGTTTTATGGAAACAAATTTTAGAAGTCTTTAAAAAACCTTTTAAGTTATTTGGCTGTTTGGTTTTGGCAACCATACCTGCAGGTGTTTTAGGAATAATTTTTTCAAAAGTTATCGACCTTGACACACTTTTTGCAGAGAATATTTGGCTTCTTTCAATACCTTTCTTGTTCACGGCAGGGGAAATGATTTTTTCTGAAATTAGGGCAAAAAAACACCAAATGACAAACGAAATCAACACAAAAACTGCCTTCATTATGGGTTGTGGGCAGGCCGTGGGGGTTTTCCCTGGGATATCAAGAAGTGGCTCAACCTTAACGGCAGGAAACTTAGCAAAGGTTGACAAAACGCACAACGCAAACTTTACTTTTTTGATGAGCATTCCAATAATCCTAGCAGCCGTTTTATTAGAAGGGCTTGACTTTGTTCAAGGTGGCGCATCAATCGGCATAGATGTTCTTCCACTCGTGCTTGGCGTATTGACTGCAATGATTTCTGGATACATAGCAATTAAATTCATGCTAAAGATAATAAAAAAAGCAAACTATAAATGGTTTAGCGTATATTTAGTGCTAATCAGCATAACCAACCTAATTGTTTATTTTGTAAGATAAAAAAACAAATTAAACTCGGCAAAAAAGCCGAGTTTTATTTTTGTAAAAAATCCTTGGATAAAAACATTTATGTGTTATGCCATTTGTGTGACAACAACGGAATGGAAGAAAAAAGCCACCGAATTCGGTGGCTTTTTGGATTTTAAACAATAAAAATTAAGTTTCAAATTACAAAATTGCAATAGCAATGGTGCAGTAAATTATAAGAGACAATGCATCGACTATTGTTGTCATAAGTGGGCTTGCAACAACTGCTGGGTCAAGTTTAATCTTTTTTGCAAGAAGTGGGAGTATTGAGCCGACAAATTTTGCCATGACAATACTTACCATACACACCAAAGAAATAACCGATGCTCTCATCATAGAAATATCGTTATAAAGTCTATCGATAAGCATAATTTTGCCAAAGCAAATGAGCGCAATAGTTATTCCAATAACAATAGATGCAAGCAGTTCTTTTAATATGACCTTAAATATATCCTTAAACTCAACATCATTAACGGCAATCGCCCTAATAATCGTTACCGAAGTTTGCCCACCAGCATTACCTGCCGTACCCATAAGCATAGGCACAAAGGCATACATTATTGCATCGAGTGAACTTTCATACTTAGATAAAATTATGCTAGTAAAGGTAGATGTTATAAGAAGTAAAATAAGCCAAGGTGCTCTCGCCTTCCAAATGCTAAATATAGATTGTTTTAAATAGGGCTTTTCGCTTGGCAACACGGCTGCGATTTTTTGGATATCTTCGCTTGCTTCTTCTTGGATAACGTCAACGGCATCGTCAACCGTGATAATGCCCACCAAACATCCTTCTTTGTCGATTACAGGTAGGGCAAGTTTATCGTATTTAGAAAACATAAGTGCAACTTGTTCTTTATCGTCAAGTGTGTTTACCACAACGGCATTAGCATCCATAATATCGGCAATGATAGTGTTTTTATCGGCTAAAAGCATATCCTTAACCGACACAGCACCCACCAAATGTTTTTTTCTATCCACAACGTAGCAGTTATAAATGGTTTCTTTGTTAATGCCCGTTCTTCTAATCTTATCAAAAGCTGTCTCTATTGTGGTCGAAGGAGAAAAAGATATAAACTCGGTGGTCATAATAGAGCCAGCCGAAGACTCAGGGTATTCTAGCAGTTCGTTAATTTGCTGTCTATCTTCTGGGCTAGCACTCATTAAAATTCTTTTAACAACGTTTGCAGGCATTTCTTCAATGATGTCAACCGTGTCATCAAGGAACATATCGTTGATAACTTCTTTAAGTTCCTTATCGGAAAAACTTTTAATAAATCTTTGTTGAACGTCGGTGTCAAATTCAACGAACACGTCACTTGCAAGTTCTTTTGGAAGAAGCCTAAAAAACATTAACTGCTCTTTTTCGCTAAGGTTGTTTTGCAAAAAAAGTGCAATGTCAACAGGCTCCATATCAAGAAGAAGTATTCTTAAATCGGCAAACTTTCTCGTTTCAAAACAAAACGCTAGTCTTTCGTATAAATTTTGCATTTGTTCTGTCATGGATAGTCCTCCTTTATTTTTAGTAGTTAAAAAAGTAAAAATAAAAAATCTACCTTTTGCTAAGGTAGATTTTTCCAACATTTTCTTAAAAAGTTTAGTTAATAGTGTCTTCACCATCTATCTTAGTGTCATATAAAATTTCTCTATTTTGCTCTCTTAAGGCAAGCACAAACAGGTCATATTTATCGGGAGAGATAACTATGACGCTATAAGTTTGCTCTTTAAGATATATAACGAGTTTATTGCTCTTTTTAAAATGTGTAACACAAACAATGTCGCTTATGTCTATTTTAGAACGAATAAACCCAAAATATGTATAAAGTTTTCCATTTTTAATAACGTATCTTCCATAAAACAAAAGACTCATTGAAAAAATGGCAAGCCCAAAAGTCACAAGGGCAAGAAAACAATAAGAAACAACCTTAAAAGAATTTGACAAGTGTACTTTTGTCAAATTAAAAATATTCCAGCCAAACCCAACAAGGCACATAACTAAAATTATGCTTATTAAAATCCAAATTATAGGTAAATAAAGAAATCTAAATTTTTTCATTTTAATTGTTTCCATAAATCATTGTAACACATCAAATATCAAAAATCAAGCATTAAAGAAATTTTTTGGGTGAGTTTTAACATTAGTTTGCTTGCAAAATTTTTGTTAATATTATATAATATTTTTTGTTAAAAATACTATAGATAAAGGAAGACACAAAATGATTAAACTTATTAGTAAAGGCGTTTATTATAAAAATGGCAAACTTGTAAGGGCAAAAAGCGTTGATAACGATGCAAAAAAAGGGAGTATGGCTTATAAAATTTTGGCAAGCCATAACCAAAGCAACGACCCAACCAAACTTAACGTAAAGTTTGATGAAATTACTTCGCACGATATAACTTACGTTGGCATAATTCAAACGGCAAAGGCATCGGGATTAGAAAAATTCCCAATTCCATACACATTGACAAACTGCCACAACTCACTTTGTGCTGTTGGTGGAACGATAAACGAAGATGACCATGTTTTTGGTCTTTCTGCTGCAAAAAAATATGGTGGAGCATTTGTGCCACCACACCTTGCAGTTATTCACCAATATATGAGAGAAATGCGTGCTTTTTGTGGCGCAATGATTTTAGGCTCTGACTCTCACACAAGATACGGCGCTCTCGGTACGCTTGCTGTTGGCGAAGGTGGACCAGAACTCGTTAAACAACTACTTAATAGAACTTACGACTTAGATATGCCAGAAATCATTGCCGTTAACTTAAAAGGCAGATTAAGAAAGGGGGTTGGCCCACACGATGTGGCACTCGCTTTAGTTAAGGCAACATTTAAGTCTGGCTTTGTTAAAAATAAGATTTTAGAGTTTGTTGGTAACGGCATTAAAACTCTTTCAATGGACTTTAGAAACGGCATCGACGTTATGACGACCGAAACAACTTGCCTTTCTTCTATTTGGCAAACAGATAAGAAAACTCAAGAATACTATATCGAACACGGCAGAGCCGATGCTTATAAGGAAATGAATCCAGAAGAAGGCACATATTACGATAAGGGTATCGTTATTGATTTGTCAAAGGTAGAGCCTATGATTGCACTTCCTTTCCACCCATCAAACGCATACACTATCCGTGAATTCTTATCTCGCCCTTATGAACTCTTAAAAGAGTGCGAAGAAGCAGGTCAAAAACTATTGCCACAAGGCAAAGGCGAATTTAAGCTCGTTGATAAAATTAAAGACGGCAAAGTTTACGTTGAACAAGGGGTTATCGCTGGTTGTGCTGGTGGTATGTATGAAAATATCTCAGAAGCATCTAATATTTTAGGAGATGCAGAAATCAACAACAATGACTTTACCTTAGATGTGTATCCATCAAGCCAACCTGTATATAAGGGACTTGTAGATAACGGATATATCTCTAAACTTATTGAAAACGGCGCAGTTATTAAAACTGCTTTCTGTGGTCCTTGTTTTGGTGCAGGTGATGTTCCACAAAACAACGGCTTATCAATCCGTCATACAACAAGAAACTTTGAAAGTAGAGAAGGTAGCAAGCCTGCAAACGGACAACTTTCTGCAGTTGCTCTTATGGATGCAAGAAGTATTGCGGCAACGGCTAAAAATGGTGGTGCTATCACTTCTGCTATGGATGAAGCATATTCAAACAAGGTTAAAAAATATCGTTTCGATAACAAGATTTATAAGGCAAGAGTATTTAACGCTGTAAATAGTGGCGATAGTAAAAAAGACTTGGTTTACGGACCAAACATTGCAGACTGGCCAAAAATGCAAGCACTTAAAGATGATTTACTACTAAAAGTTGTGTCAGTTCTAAACGACCCTGTTACAACAACGGATGAACTTATCCCATCAGGCGAAACATCTTCATACCGTTCAAACCCACTTAAACTTGCTGAGTTTGCTCTTTCTAGAAAAGACCCTATGTATGTTGGCAGGGCTAAGGCTGTTAGAGATGGCGCTTTCCCAACAGAACTCGGTCTTGATGAAAGCAAAACTACTTATGGAAGCGTTGTTTGTTCAATTAAACCGGGCGATGGCTCTGCAAGAGAACAAGCAGCATCTTGCCAAAGAGTTTTGGGTGGTGTGGCTAACATTGCCTTTGAATATGCAACAAAGAGATATCGTAGCAACCTTATCAACTGGGGTATGATACCTTTCCTTGCTGATAAAAACGATTTTGCTATCGATGAATATATCTTAATTAAAGATATCAAAAAAGGCATTGAAAATGGCGCAAAAGAATTTAAGGCAGTTATCCTTGGTCAAAATAAGAGAGAAATCACCTTAAAAATGGATGCGCTAACCGATGCAGAAAAGCAAATTATCCTTAAAGGTTGTCTAATCAACTACTATAGGGGTTGATAGGACTCTGTACTAACTAAATAAATCCTTGCGGATTTGTTATATTTGCTAACGCAAGTGATATTGCTACGCAGTTATATTTGCCTAACGGCAAGTTGTGGATTTATTTAATATAACTTTGGTATAGACAAAATATAACTTTTAGGCTTGCCTAAAAATATAACTGTTTGCAATGCAAACAATATCACTTAATTTTAAAATTACAACATATTATAATAAATTTATGAGTGAAAGCATTTTAAGAGAAAAAGCAAAAGAATTTGCTAAAAGTATTGTTTTTATTACAAGAGAAATTAAGTTAAATAAAAAAGAAAGCGTGTTAACTAATCAACTTCTTCGTTCAGGAACGAGTGTCGGTGCAAATGTTCACGAAGCACAATACGCACAAGGAAAGGCTGACTTTATTTCAAAACTTGAAATAGCGTTAAAAGAGTGTTTTGAAAGTGAATATTGGTTGGAACTACTTTTTGAAACAGGTTATTTGGATGAAACGCAATATATAAAACTTAATAATTATTGTGGGACTATACGAAAAATGCTAATTTCTTCGTGTAAAACAATGAAAGAGAAAAAATAAAAAACTCGACTTTGGCAAGTCGAGTTTTTAGTATATAAAGACTTTAAATTATTTTCTATCAAAAAGCTCATCTAAACTTACATCGTAAAAATCGGCAATTTTAATAAGTGTTTCATAATCTGGACGTGCTTTATCTGTTTCATATCGTGTGTAGTTCACTCTGCTTATTCCAATAAGAGCTGAAAGTTTAGCTTGTGTTAGATTATTTGAAATTCGCAAATCTTTAAGCTTGGCACCTATTAACATATTTTCTTCCTTGTTGCATTTTATACTTGACATTGTACAAATAATGTACTATAATGTGTAAAAATGTACATATTATGTACAATACGGAGGGAGAGAAAAAAGAATGAAAAAGTTTATTAGTATAATTTTGATTATGATTATGGCTACTTTTTGTATGTTTTGTTTTACAGGTTGCAAAGATGGAAAGTGCGATGATTGTGGAACGAGAGAAGATGTGTGCAGTTTTGAAAAAAGAAATGGTGACGAAGTTGAATATTGTCCAGAATGCTATCTTATAAATCTTGGAAAAGGAATATTAGGAGGCTTGTTGGGCTAAGAACTATTTGAAAATTTATACACGGCAATTAGTTGCCGTGTATTTTTATTGCCATTTTTTATCTAATTTAAAACATTTTTGCATATACATATAAATAAATGTTTAGGAGTCAAAAATGGGTTTTATAGATAGCATAAAAGATTGTTTTTGCCAAAACGAACTGCCTGTAGAGTGCTCATATCGTGCAGTTTTATTTGGCGAAAGTGCAGGGTATTTTGAAAATGTAAAAGGCATTGTCAGTTATGAAAAAGAACAGGTAATTTTGTCATTAAAAAATGGTGGAATAAAGGTTAGTGGCAAAGACCTTTATATAAAAAAATATTGTTTAGGAGATGTGGTGATTTGCGGAAAGATACTAAGCGTGGAAAGAATTTTTTAGGGGTAAAAGCCACATATTTAGTGCAAGGGCTAAACCTTGATAGATTTTTACTTTCGGCAAAAAATAGAGGTATAACGCTATTCGATATTAAAAAAATTACTAATAAACGGCTGATAGTTAGCGTTTCAATAAAAGAAAGTGAAAAATTTTTTGCAATTGCAAAAGAATTGTGTTATAATATAAAGAAGATTAAAGAAAAAGGTGTGCTATTGCCACTTCTTATGCTTTGGAGAAAGATAGGTATAGTGGTGGGCGCAGTAATTTTTTGTTTGTCTTGTTATTTTTATAACGATTTCATTTATGGCTTTAGTTTTTCGGGCAGTGGAAGTGTTTTAGAAAAAGAAGTGCTAACCTACTTAAACGGAGTGGGCATAAAGCCATATACAAGGTTTTCTAATATAGATATTCAAAGATTAGAAGACCAAATTTTATCAAAAAACTCTCATTTATCGTTTGTTGGTATAACCAAAAAGGGCAACATTCTTTGTTTTGACCTTGCGCTTGCAAGTGATAGAACCGATACACTTTTAGGTAATGTGTATTCTTTAAACAGTGATGTTAGTGGGGTTATAGAAAGAATAAAAGTATATCGTGGCACTGCTGTTAAAAAGGTGGGCGATAACGTAAATGCAGGTGACCTTATTGTCGATGGGTATATGACTATTAAAGAGCAAACTGTTAAAA
>JAZOMM010000040.1:0-5970 GCA_045653965.1 Christensenellaceae bacterium
GAACTTGCTTCTCGCCACGTAATAGACCACAAAATCAAACAGGAGAAAATGACAAAATGAGTTTTGCCATTGACAAAATAGACTTGCCATTTATAGACCTTCACATGCACACTAACTTTTGCGATGGTAAGGATGCTCCAGAGCAAATGGTTTTAAGTGCTATAGATAAAGGCTTAAAAGTGGTGGGGGTAACTTGCCACTCTTACACGCATTTTGAAGAAGGCTGTTCGATAACGCCACAAAACGAGATAGAGTTTATTGAAGAAATTAAAAGGCTAAAAGAAAAGTATTTAGGCAAAATCAAAGTGCTTTGTGGTATTGAGTGGGATTTATGCACCACATCGAGCGTGGGAAAGTACGATTATATAATCGGCTCTATGCACTATTATAAGCGTGGCAACGAGTATTTTCCTGTTGACAAGAGCAAAAAAGATTTTATACAAAGCGTAAACACGCTTTTTAATGGCGATTATTATTCTGCTTGCGAAGAATATTATGAAAATGTGTCAAAAATTGTTGATAGCACAAACTGCGACATTGTTGGGCACATCGATTTGGTTACAAAATTTAATATAGATAATAATTTATTTGATGAAAATAACCCTAGATATGTTTTGGCATATAAAAAGGCAGTGGACACACTTATAAAGTTCGACAAGCCGTTTGAAATCAACACAGGTGTTATTTCAAGGGGATATAGAAATGCGCCTTATCCATCAAAACAAATTTATGATTATATAAAGAAAAAAGGTGGCAAATTTATTCTTTCAAGCGATAGCCACTCAAAAGAAAATGTGGCTTTTGAGTTTGATAAGTGGAAAGAATTACTTTAAATTATTATGGCAAATTGGTTAGATAGCACATTTTACAATTTTGACAAAGCATTTTTGGTTTTTATGAGCAAACTTGAAGGTTTGGCAGGTGGTTTTTTAACACCATTTTTTAAGTTTGTCTCTTTCTTTGGCGAAGGTGGAATATTTTTGATAATTTTATCCATTTTTCTTATGCTTTTTACTAAAACAAGAAAAATGGGCATGGCAATTCTACTTTCTATCGGCGTGGGGGCACTATTTACTAATGTGGTTATAAAAAACTCGGTTGCAAGAATGAGACCATTCTATGTTGATGAGTTATATAACTCATTTTGGAAAAATGCAGGGGCGACCATGGTGGGCGAATATTCTTTCCCATCAGGACATGCCACAGTTACGATGACAAGTATGACGGCACTCTTTTTAACTTCTAATAATAAAAAGAAAACTTGTTGGGTTTATTTATTTGTTTTGATAACTTGTTTATCAAGAACTTATCTAATCGTTCACTATTTAACCGATGTTTTAGCAGGCGTTGTGGTGGGTGCAGTTGCTGGCACTATAGGGTATTATTTAACAAAATATTTTTATAGCTTGTTTAATAAACATAGCCAAAAAAAGTTCTGCGCATTTACGCTTAGCGCCGATATAAAAAATTTGTTTAAGAAAAAATAATGATTAAAAAACATAAAAAAGGATAACAATACAATGTTATCCTTTTTCGGTTTATAAAAACAGTTTTATTAATAAGGCTTTTTGGCAAAGCAGTTTTTGCAATTTATCGCGTTGCAGCTGTTAGAAGTGCCACATTTAGGACAATACCAAATTGTTTCTTTTTTTTGCGAACTAACACCATCTCTTGCTCTGCCACAGCCATTACATATAGAGTGTTGTCCATAATTTAATTTTCCGCAAAAAGGACAATTCCAAGAATAAGATGAAGTTTTTTTTGTCGAAACATAACTAATATCAGGTAAGCAAGCGACGATTATTAAAGCAATTAAACCAAAGAAAAAGGCTGCCCAGCCCCAAGCGGCACCATTTCTACCTTTATTGTTTGCCATTTTAACAGATGCTCTAATTATTATTATGTCAATAACAATGCTGGCAATAAAAATAAAAACAGCAAAGCCATCAAATTTTAACAGTGTTTCGAAAACACTACTATTTGAATAAAGTAAATTTTCCATTAAAACTTCTCCTAAAGCGTTTGATAAAAACATTATAATACGCGTATCGCGTATTGTCAACGCATTTCGCGTAGTTTTTGATAAATTAATACATATGGAAAATGTGTTTAATGTTAGATTAAAAGAAATCAGGCTTGAAAACAAGTTGAGCCAAAAACAAACGGCAGAAAAACTAAAAATATCGACAACTTGTTATGCTGGGTATGAGCAAGGCTATCGCCAACCAGACTTAAAAACTCTTGTAAAGATTTGCAAAGAGTTTGGCGTTTCGTCAGATTATTTGTTAGGTCTAGAAGATTAATATAACCATAAATAAGGGCATAAATTGTCGAAAGAGAGCATAAAATTTATTATTCTAATTTTGGGGGAATAATAATTTGTGCGAAGATATTAAAGAAAGGGTTTTAAAAGAAGCAAACTACATTGCTAATACTAACGCAACGGTTAGAGAAACGGCATCGGTTTTTCATTTTAGCAAGTCAACAGTGCATAAAGATGTTTCAGAAAGGCTTAAAACTATAGATAAAGAACTATATAAAAAGGTTAAATTGGTGTTAGAAAAAAACCTTAGCGAAAGGCATATTCGTGGGGGACTTGCAACAAAGAAAAAGTATCAAAGTTACACAAAATAAAAAGATTAGTTATAATAATTGACAAAACCACTAAAATTTATTATACTTTAAATATAAAATACCTAAACTAAAAGGTGCGCCTGATAGCGAAGGGGAAGATAAAGGAATTTGCAAGGCAAGTGGCCTTGTTTAATCATGTTCCTCCCTTTTGCCATGCGAAAGGGAGTTATTTTTTAAGGCTTTTTCTCTTCGCATAGCCAAATTTTAATGGAAAAAACCTGCAAAATCCTATTTGTTTTGCTCAGTTAAAACCTTGATGTTTAGACGGTCAAAGGAGAACTTATATGAAAAAAGTTTTAACCCTAATTTTAAGCGTTTTGCTATCTATAGTGGCAGTATTTGCCAGTGCGTGCTCGCCAGAGTTAGAAAAGGGGAAAGTAAACATTAAATATTATCAAGAAGCCAAAGATGTTGTTCTTTCTATTATGGGTGGAAGCTAAACGATAGGGCTTGTTCCAGAGCCAGCAGCAACCAACCTTGAAGCAAATTACTTAAAACAAAAGGGCGCTCCATTATATAGACTAGACCTTCAAGAACTTTATGATAAAGATGCCAAGGCATACCCACAAGCCGTTTTAATGGTTAAAAAGAGCGTTTTAGGGGCAAACCCAAACCTAGTTAATACCCTTCAAACAAAGATTACAGAAAGTGCAAGTTGGATAAAGCAAAATCAAGCGATTGCAGTTACTGCAATAAACAATAATGGTGGTGCAAACTTAAACGCACAAACGCTAACCGAAAGTGCAATAGAGGCTAGTAAAATTTATTGGGAAAGTGCAATAGAATCAAAAACTTCGGTTAAAAAATATATAAATAAAATAATTGAAATTGATAGCACTAAAGCAAGTGCAGTCAGCGATGACTTTTTCTACACGGGTGTAGAAGGCACGGGAAGTCAAAAACAAACTTACACATTTATGGCACCAGACGGAGCGCCAGCCTTAGCCATTGCAAAACTTATTTATGATAACGATAATTTAGGCACGGGCAAAACCGTTGACTATAGCGTGCTTTCATCAACTCAAGTTATGCCAAATCTTTCTAGTGGAAGTGCCGATATTATTGTTGCACCTGTAAATCTTGCAAGTAAATTATATAAAGCAAACGGAAACGATTATGTTATGGTTGCAGTTTTAACACACGGAAACTTTTATATTTTAAGCACAACCCAAATTTCGGTTAATGACCTAAATGGCAAGCAAGTTGCAGTGCCTAACCAAGGTGCTGTTCCAGATTGGACTTTTAAGATGGTTTTGAAAAAGAATAATTTAACAAGCGTAACAGTTGAATAATGAAAAAGATAAACAAACTTTTCAACTTAATATTGCCCATATTTACCATAGTCTTTTTGCTTATCGTGTGGCAGGGTGTTGCTAAAGCATATGATAACGAATACATTGTTCCAACGATAGAAAGCACCTTAAAAGAACTTGGTTTATTGTTCGGTGAAAAAAAGTTTTACATTGCACTAGGGGCAACCCTACTTCGCAGTGTAATAGCCTTTTTGCTGTCTTTTTTTGTGTCGGCTATCCTTGCGTATTGTGGGGCAAAAAGGCTGTGGGCAGAAAAACTTATTTTGCCTATCATAAGCATAACCAGAACGCTTCCAACAATAGCCATTGCGTGGCTACTACTATTTTGGACAGATAATCAAGTTGCGCCTGTCGTTATAACAATGCTTGTTGTTTTGCCAACTTCTTACACGCAAATAAAAGGTGCGTTAGAGTTTGTAAACAAAAACACGCTAGAAGCAGGAAAAGTTGATGGTGCTGGTTGGTGGAAATTGTTTTTTAAGATAGAACTTCCACAAATAGCGCCAGAACTTTATAGTGTTATTGGCAGTGGCTTAGCACTAAACTTTAAGTTAATGGTGGCAGCAGAAGTTTTAAGTGCAACGCTAAAGTCTTTGGGCAACATGATAAATTTAGCAACGCCGTTTGAAGTTGCAAAAGTGCTTGCGCTAACGATGGTGGTGTTAATTTTAGGACTTATAGTAGAGTTTTTGTTTAATAAACTTTCAAAAAAGTCGGCAAATTGGCAATAAAAAAATATAAAAATTTAAGTAAATATAAGAAAAGAAAAGAAAAACTATTCTTTTCTTTTTTCTTTTTTAAAATAGAATTTATATTGACAAAATTAGCCTGCTTTGGTACAATAATATATAAGTTGATTTTTAAGTTTTAGTTAAGGGAAAAATATGTCAAGATATAAAATTGCAGACATTGTATTTAGCATAGAAACTATTTATGGCTATACAAAATGGCTGTGCAGAGATTATGAATATTTAGGGCAAGAAGAAGATGCTTTTTGCGTAAAGGTCACAAAAGACGATATTTTAAAAGAAAAAGCCAAAATGCCAGACTATCCAGATTTCTTTTTGGAAAGCGTGGTTGTGTATAGAAGGCTTTGCGAGTATGCCTTAGAACATGCAAACGGACTAATTTTTCATTGCAGTGCAATAATGGTGGAAGATGGTGCATATTTGTTTACAGCGCCTTCTGGCACGGGTAAATCAACACATACAAGGCTTTGGAGAGAACTTTTGGGCGAAAAAGCCGTTATGATAAACGATGATAAGCCTATTATAAGGCTGATTGATGGCGAGTTTTACGTTTATGGCACACCTTGGATGGGCAAGCACGAACTAGGCGCAAATATTAGGGCAAAACTAAAAGCAATTTGCAAAATCCGTCAAGAAAAAGAAAACGTTATAGAAAAAATTAGCCCAGCGCAAATGCTTCCTATAATATTAAATCAAACAATTAGGCCTGAAAAGGTTGAAATTATGGATAAACTTTTAGGGTTAATAGAGCAAATGCTGAAGGGCGCTAAACTATATTCACTCGGCTGTAATATATCAACCGAAGCAGCACAGTTATCTTATACGACAATGGTAAAAGGAAAAGATTATGAATATTAAAGAAGGTTTTATTTTAAGAGAAATTGCAGGAAGTTATATAGTTGTTGCCGTTGGCGATGCCGTTAAAAGTTTTAACGGTGTTATAAACCTAAACCCAACGGGCGCATTTTTGTGGAAAAAGTTAAGTGAAGGTGGCGATGAAGAAACCTTGCTTAAGGCTTTACTTAGCGAATATGATGTAGATGAAGAAATCGCAAGAAAAGATATTGCAATGTTTATTGCTAAACTAAAAAATGCAAACTTACTTATATAGCATATGAAGGTTACTATGGAAGAAAAGGGATTTGACAACGCAAAATATTTAGAAATGCAATCGGCAAAAATATTAGAGCGCATTGCGATGTTTGGGGGCAAACTCTATCTAGAGTTTGGTGGAAAACTTTTTGATGACTATCATGCATCAAGGGTTCTTCCTG
>JAZOMM010000041.1:0-3647 GCA_045653965.1 Christensenellaceae bacterium
AACAAATAGATGGCAAAACCTATGATTTATGTGCAAAAACTTTAGAGTTTACCCACCCATTTACCAAAGGAAAAATAAAACTAACTATATAAAAAGAAAAGTGATAGCAGTTGCCATCACTTTTTTTGTGCCTTGTTTTATAAGATTTGTTATATAAAACTGATTAAGTTTTCAATTTCGTTTAACAAACAAAAAATATTATCATCGCTCGTTTCAATTTCGGAAGAATAAAACCTGCAAACTTCAACCAAGCCATCAAGCGTTTTTTTGTCTTGATAACTAAATGTATGATTTATCATATTAAAAGATAAAATCACAAAGCCGAGCCTAACCCTTAAATCTAAATAGTCAATCGCACGAGATAAGTGCCTATAGCATAAATATGATAACAGTTGCTCGTATTCTCTATCAAAACCACTCTCTATAGGTGCAAAGTTCAAGGCTTGTGGCATTGTTTGAAAACTAAACTCGTTTGTTTCAAGTTTATCTAGTTTTTTATAAACATTTAACCAATCGTTAAGCGAATTTTTATCTAAGTTAATATTTGATAGATTTTTTAAGAGCGAAAGTCTTTCATTAATACTAAGTTTTCTATTTTGCGATATAGATAGCGTCTTTCTTCTAAATGCCATAACCTTTTTCTCTAGTGGCGAAAGGGAAGTAGTATTTATGTCGCCCTTAACTAAAACGGCTTTCATTTTAGGCTTAAAAGAAAGAATAATTTTGCAAGCCTCTTCACAATATAGTCCTAAACCCGTTTCAATTCTACCATTAAAAAAGTTCTTAAATCGTGGGTGAGTTTTGCAAGTTTTGCATAAGGCTTTTTCGCCGTAGTTTTTTATGATATGGCATAGGTTATCCCCATCTAAAAAGGGACAGCGCTTATTTTGACTAAATTTTGAGTTTAGGTTAAAAGACTTTTCGTTAAAGCAGTCCCTATCAAAGCGAGCATCGGTTTTTGATAATTGTTTGTAAAGGCTTAAACTCTTTTTATCGATATCAATTTGCCAACCAATGCAACAGTTATGCTTGCACTTTGAACCAATGCACTTAAATTTTTTGCTATAATTAAACTCAAACTTTTTCATTATCTTCTCTTAAAGTGTTTATTTGCACTTTTATTTTAATAAAATTTTAACAAAAAAACAAGTAAAATATAAAAATTATTTATCGATGACTGAAAAACTATAGGCTCATATGCCTAAAGGCTAAAAATCGGTTGTAAATATGCTTTTTTTATGTTAAAATAAAACATAACTATAAACAAAATAAAATATTTATGGTGATATTATGGAAATTAACGAACAACAAAGAGAGCGTTATGGGAAAATTGCAAGCATTGTTGGTATACTTGTAAATATCGTTTTGGCACTTTCAAAAATAATAGTGGGCGCATTGTTTGGCGTGCTTTCAATCTTGGCAGACGGGCTTAACAACTTAACCGATTGTGGCAGTAGTGTTATGTCGCTTGTGTCGTTTAAACTTGCCAACAAACCAGCCGATAAAGAGCACCCTTTCGGACATCAAAGAATAGAATACGTTTTTTCAATGGTGGTTGCATTTTTAATTTTAATGATTGCTTTTGAACTCTTAAAAGAATCTATTACAAAAATTATCAGCCCATCGGCTATCAGTTTTTCCTTTTTAATCGTTGGGGTGTTGGTGCTTTCCATACTCGTTAAATTCGGTTTGTATTTTTATAACAGTAAGGTCGCTAAGAAAATCAACTCGCAAATTCTAAAAGCCACTGCTGTCGATTGCCTTTCAGACTGCATTTCAACGGCAACAGTTTTAGTTGCTCTTGGCGTGGGAAGTTTGACAGGCTTTAATCTCGATGGCTATGCAGGGATATTCGTTGCAGGTTTTGTCGCTTATGCTGGCATAGGTATTTTCAGAGAAACTATGTCGCACTTAGTGGGCAAAGCACCAGACAAAGAAATGGTCGATGACATTAAAGAAAGGATTTTATCTTATGAAGAAGTTTTCGGAATTCACGACTTAAGTGTTTATTGCTATGGTCCAAACAAATATTTTGCAAGCGTGCATATAGAATTAGATGCTTCTATAAACATTTTAGAATCTCACGAAATCGTCGATAGAATAGAGCAAGACTTTTTTGAAAATACCAATATAGTGTTGACAGGGCATCTAGACCCAATTGTCGTTAACGATGAAAAGGTTAATGAACTTAGAATAAAGGTTGCAAACCTTGTCACCGATATAGATTGTAACTTTTCTATTCACGATTTTAGAATGGTTGAAGGCCCAAACAACACAAATCTTATTTTTGATATTGCCGTGCCTTATGAGAATTCGCTTTGCGACAGCGAGATTATAGACTTGCTCGATGCAAAGATAAAAACTCTTAAAGGGAATTATAAACTCGTTGTAAAAATAGAAAAACAAACATTATAATAAATAATATAAAATATTAAACACAATAAAACAAATATCCATCGAAAAGCCGATGGATATTTTTTGTTATAAAAAATTATTTACTTATTGTATATAATGTATTAAAGTTTGCTTTCATCATAAATGGCTCTAATGCCACCGATAAATTTAGGGCGAACTCTCGCACAAGTTAGATGAGCCGAGCCGATTTCTTTTATAGATAGCCTAACAGGAACGGCAACTTGTTTTAAGTGCATACCTATAAAGGTGTCGCCAATATCCATACCTGCATCAGCCTTAATGTGTTCAACAACGATAGGATTGTTGAACTTATGATATGCAGTTGTTGCAAGCGAGCCACCAGCCTTCTTTTGTGGAATAACATTTACTTCTTCATAAAACTTAAGGGCATCTCTTTCAACAACTATTGCTCTATTTAAGTGCTCGCAACATTGAACGGCAAGAAAAACGCCATTTTCACTTGTAGCCAAGTAAATGCCATCAAAAATTTCTTCGGCAGTGTTTTCGTTTGAATTTGTGCCTATTTTACTGCCAAGCACTTCGCTTGTTGAACAGCCCACAACTAAAATATCGCCTTTATGCAATTTTGCCACTGAAATTAGTTGACAAGTGGCTTCATAACATTGTTTTTTAATATTCATAATTATCACCTAAGGTTATGATAGCATAAAAAGTATTAAAAATCAATGTATTTTGGGTTTTTATGCTCATAATTTAGCGTTTTTTAAGTCTTAAGAAAATATTGCAAAAAAAATATAAAAAATGTAAAAAAAGTTTGGTCAAACGCTTGACTTAGATTTTTATTAGTGGTAATATATTTAGGCTATCGCTTTGGATAGCAACAATTTTGTGGCGTAATTTTGCCACCTTTGACCGATGTCAAAGAAACCGTAGATTGACAACTGCATAGAAGATTTAAGAGAGATAAGTTTGTAAAAGAACAAATCAAATCGAGAAGACTTAATTTTTAATAGTACATTAAGGCAAAAAAAGCAAAAATTAAAAAGACTAAATATTAAACGAAAGGTTAATACGAAAAACGTAGGAAATCAATCACTAAGAAAGTAGTCGAGTATAGTCAAGGAAAATGTAAGCAAATTCGACGGATTGCAAAAATGCAACCAAAAAAAGATCAAGCTACAAAGAGCATACAGGAGGATGCCTTGGTACATGGCGCCGAAGAAGGACGTGACAAGCTGCGAAAAGCTACGGGGAGTCGCAAATAGACCGTG
>JAZOMM010000042.1:0-2110 GCA_045653965.1 Christensenellaceae bacterium
GTTATAAAAAGGGCAAAAGACATAGCCAAAAAAAACAATATGTCGCTTGCCATCGTTACCTTTTTGGGGAACTTAAAAGGTGCTATCGGTGGGCAGGATAAGTGCGTTTTTTTAAGCCACGAAAGAGAAAAATTCTTAAAAAATTTGGGGGCTGATGAAATTTATTTTGCTCCACTTACAAAAGAGTTTTTATCAACCGACAGAAAAGATTTTTTAGATGACCTAAACAAAAAATATAATATTTCCTATTATGTTAGTGGTGCTGACTATACCTTTGGTGCATTTGGCAAGGGGGACACCACCTATTTAACCAATTATGCAAAGGAAAATGGCCAACAGCACGTAATAGTGGACACGCTATCTTTTGGCAGTGAAAAGGTTTCAACAACACTTGTCAAAAGTTTACTCGCTAAAGGTGATATAAAGGGGGCAAACACTCTTCTTGCAAGAGAGTATTCTATCAGTGGCAAAGTGGTAAAAGATAGAGGGGTTGGTTCAACCCTTGGCTTTCCAACTGCAAACATTATTTTAGATAAAGATAAATTTTGCCTTAAAGACGGCGTTTATGCAGGCAAGGTTATTTTAGAAAATAAAACTTATTATACTATAATCAACTATGGGGCAAGACCGACTTTTGACTTAGAGCAAAAACTACTTGAAGTGCATATCATAGATTTTTGTGGCGACTTGTACGGCAAGGAAATTGAAGTGTTGTTTTTAGATTATATAAGACCTATAAAAAAGTTTAACAACATCGCTGATTTAAAATCACAACTTCAAAAAGACCTAAACTTAACAAAGGAAGGAAAATATGATTAAATTTGGACCAAGTGGCAACTCAATAGCGTTTAGTGAAGCAGGTCACTCTAAAAGTGAAGAGAGTGCTGTTTGGGTTAAAAATTTAGGGCTAACTTGCTTTGAATATTCATTTGGGCGTGGGGTTAACCTAAGCGATGAAAAAGCCGTTAGCATTGGCAATGCCTTTAAGGAAAACGGAGTTGAAATAAGCGTTCACGCACCATACTATATCAATTTTGCAAACCCAGAAGAAGAAAATGCTGTTAAGTCTTATAACTATATATTGCAATCTGCTCAAAAGGTAAAACTCATGGGTGGCAAAAGAATAGTTTTTCATCCAGCAAGCCAAGGCAAAATGAGTAGGGAAAAGGCTGTTGAACTTACAATAAAAAGGCTTGAAAATTTAAGAGATATAATTTATGAAAATGGTCTTGACGACCTTATATAGTGCTCAGAAACAATGGGTAAACTCGGTCAAATAGGCACTATTGAAGAAGTGGTTCAGTTTTGCAAGATAGACAAAATTTACACGCCATGTGTAGATTTTGGGCATATTAACGCAAGGGAGTTTGGAAGTTTAAAAACCGAACAAGATTATTTAGATAGGCTCAAGTTTATGATTGATGAACTCGGCTATGAAAAAATGAAAAACTTTCATATCCACTTTTCAAAAATAGAATATTCTGCTAAAGGCGAAGTTAGGCATTTAACCTTTGAAGATAACCATTATGGCCCAGACTTTAATCCACTTGCAACGGCGCTTAAAAAACTTGATTTAAGCCCATATATTATATGCGAATCGGCAGGAACGCAAGATAAAGACGCATTAAATATGCAAAATGTATATTATGGCAATTGACATAATTTAATTTTTTTGGTAAAATAATATAGTCAAATGAAAAACTATCCTTTTAGCAATGAAAATGCTTGTCTTGTTCTCGATGATTTGACAAGACAATATTTTATTAAATCTTCCCTTGAAGAAGGCTATTTGGTTTTAGCCGACAAAAAAACTTGCTTTATAGAAGCAAGGTCATATTCTGGGGTAAAGGATAATTTAGTTAAAGATGGCATCGAAGTAAAACTTTTAAAAGATATAAGTGATGTAAAAGATTTTTTAATTGAAATAAAAGCAAAAAATCTTTATTTAGATTTTTCAAGAACAACGGTTAAAGCATATAACGAGTTTTTATCGTGGGGCGTTGAAATCAAAGATAGTGGCGAGATAATTAGTGAAATGCGCTCGCAAAAAACAAGTGATGAAATTGACAAAACAATAGTTGCTTGCGAGATTGCTGAGAAAGCACTATAT
>JAZOMM010000043.1:0-5982 GCA_045653965.1 Christensenellaceae bacterium
GTTGGATAGTCCGGTTGAGCATAAGCACCCATACCATATTTACCATTTACATTGATGTAGTAGTTACTTTTCATATTTAAACTCCTAAAATCGTTATTGATTTTATTATATCACAATAAACGAAAAAAGCAAGGGAAAAACAATTTTTTGATTGAAAATAGTTGGAATTTTATTCGCCTAAAATAAGCAAATAAAAAACTACGCCATATCAACAGATACGGCGTAGCATAATAAGTAAAATTATTAGTCAAATTTTCTACAGAAAGTGCATTCAGGTCTTTCGCATAATGTAGCATTTTTGTCTTCACGGAAGGCTTCCATGCCGAGGTCGTAAAGTTGTTTCATGTCAATCATCATGATTTTACCTATACCGAAGTCAACACTCTTTATTTCAAGGCCTTTTGCTAAAAGAGTTCTCATAATCTTTGAAGAGAATGTAACGTCGCCATAGAAACCTCTGCAACCAGGTAAGTGGCGATGGATAACTTCAGTAGTAAGACTACCATCATCATTTTTAATCTTTACAACTGCATTTGCTAAAAATTTAGCATTTGCTTCGTCTTCAAGATAATGTAAGAAGGTTAATCCACCAACGCTAACACCATAGAGAACTATCTTGCCACCTGCTTTATGAGCGTATGCGATTGGAGAAGTGCTACAAGTAGGTGGGTCAAGTAATTTTTGTGCAGAGATAAGTTCATCAGTCTTTTCGCCAAGACCACACCAAGAGTGTGTTGCGTGCTCACTGCGTTTTGCACCCATTTTAAGCATTGCTTTTGGAACAGCACCAGTCCAAACACTTGATATGTCGTTTTTATCATAAGGGCTAAATGATTTGCCTTTATTTACGTTACCTTCAAACGCTATGAAAGAACGTGTAAATGTAGGGGCGATAAGAGTGTTACAACATTCTGTAAATGCTTCTATAAGTGCATTTGCGCCACCTTCAAGATGTCCACAAGCAGAAAGTGAAGAGTGTAGAGCCACAATGTCTGTCTTCTTTAAGCCAAGTTCACGAAGTGCTGCTATAAGGTCATCTTTAGTTAAAGGATTTTTCTCAGTTACTGAGAGATAACCAGCGTTTGCTAGGTTTAGAGTGCCTAGAACGTACGCTTTGAATGAATTGTCTGAAAGAGTATTTGAGCCATGTTCCCACAAACATTCTCTAATAATTCTTTCAAGGTCCTTAACGCCATCCATAGCAGAAAGGATAAGACCGTATGGTCCGTAAAGTATGCCGTCTGGCAAGCGGAAGTTTCTTGCTTGTCTTGGAAGGAAAAGTTTGTCTTGTGGGAAACCTTTGTGTACTCTTTTTGGGATAATGGTTTTAGCATAACTTTGCCATTTGCCCATTTGACCTTCGTAAGCAATGTAAGTGTCATCTATCTTATTTGCATATTCATCGATGAGTGGTGAATCTGAAATAGTTTTAAAGTTGAGAATTCTTTGTTTTTCACCATTTTTAACATAAGAAACGAAAGCATCGCCAAGTTCTCTTTTTTCAGCATCGGCTATTGCTATTTGTGCATAGTGAAGTGCGTTGTCAAGCATATCCTTTATAGGAACAACATCTATTGTAGATGCAATTGTCACAACCGAGAATATTGAGAGAATTCTTCTAAATTGACTTTCTTCAACCCAAGACATATCTACACAAGTGTTGTGTTGAATTGTTTCACCTTTGTCGCTGTGGAAAAGCCACATTGTTGGAACGCCTGTCGTAGAGTCGCCAAGTAAAGTATCGTCAACAAATCTAACAATAGTCTTGTCAAGAACTTCGTGGTTAGGGAATACTTCAGGATAAACTTCAAGCACACTCTTCATAAAAGTTGTTGAGAATGATGGTGAAGAATATGGTGGATAAATAATTCTATAGTTTTGAGACTGACCTGTTCTTTCATCAACTAAAATACCATCGATGTTAAGACCAGCGAAAGCATTTTTAGTCACTTCTTCTCCAAGTGATTCGTAAAGTGCGGCAAAACCATAAACTTCCATTGCGAATAACAGTCTTATCGTGCAGTTAGGTTCAGGCAACTTACCTGCTTTAACAAGGTCTCTTATTGCTTTAAGCACGGTTATTGCACCGATAACGCCCATAGAGTTGTCGTCCACGAAAGGTTCGTATAGGTGAGCGAGAAGCCAGAATTCTTTGTTTGTTTTACCTTTAAGTGTTGCTGTTACTGCATTTACTTCACCTTCATAACGGCGTCCATCACATTCAACTAAAACAGAAACATTGCCAAGAGAACAAGCACGACGGAGTTTTTTACCCACCCTTGGGGTAACCATAAATCCGATAAAGTCACGGTCTTCTGCTTGTGAGTGCCAGCCAGAACCGTCTGTACAAGCATTTGACCAATATAAGCAGTCAGGATATTCGATTGCACTTGTTAAATAATCGCATACAAGACCTATTGCGCCAAGGTCAAGGAATTTTTTCATATTAGCCGCTCTATCGTGAAGAAGAACTAAAGCGCCACGACAATCTTCGCCTGCCCAAACTTGTTCTTCTGTAACAATTCTAGTGCGCAAGCCACCTTCAGGCATAGCAGTTGAGTGCTTAAGAAGAGAAACTGGGTCTTTTTCAAAATCTGCAATCACAGGGTCAGAGAAACTTACTGGAGAAGATAAAACTGTAAGTTTACCTTTTGTTGCTGACCAAGCGATAGGTGAGCACTTATCTTGATAATTTGTTTTACCATCAGCCTTAAATGTGTGAAGTTCTGCATCAAAACCTTGTTCTTTTAAAAGTTTATATACATAATTACTTGCATTTAGATAGTCATCAAAGGTTTGACCAGCCTCAAGTTTTGTGAGTTCATCTGTTTCTTTAATTGCAAATTCCATATCAAATTCGCCATAAATTTCTTTGAGCATTTTCTTTGCTAATTCGTTAAACATTTCGTTCTCCTTTATATACTGGAATTATGGGCCACAATGCCCATGGTTTCATTATAAGTAAATTATATTTTTAAGTCAAGCCTTTTTATGTTTTTATTTAAGGATTTTTATTATTATTTTTTTGTTGTTATTTTGGCTTCATGAAATAATATTTTGATGTAGAAGCAAAAAAAACTTGCATTTAAAGACAAATTATATTATAATCGTATACATATCAAACTTTATTGTTTGTAGAAGGAGAAAATATGACGGCAGAAACAGTTCAAATTTTAATTTCTATGGTATGTTATATGCTTGTTGTTTTGGGCATTGGTTTGTTCTTTGCAAAGAGAGCAAAACAAAGTTCGGATAACTACTTTTTAGGTGGCAGGTCTTTAGGACCTTGGGTGGCCGCTATGAGTGCAGAAGCATCGGATATGAGTGGTTGGCTACTTATGGGGCTTCCTGGGGTTGCTTATTGGTGTGGTTTAGCAGATGCTGCATGGACGGCAATTGGTCTTGCTATCGGTACATATGTAAACTGGCTTATCATTGCAAAAAGACTTCGCAACTATTCGGCTGTTGCAGGCAATTCTATTACACTTCCAGAATTCTTTAGCAATCGTTTTAATGAAAAGAAAAAGGTGCTTTTAAGTATTTCTGCAATCTTTATCCTTATATTCTTTACTGTATATGCATCAAGTTGCTTTGTTACATGTGGCAAACTTTTCAGCACGCTTTTTGGCACAGACTATCATGTGATGATGCTAATCGGCGCAGCGTTTGTTGTGTTCTATACCTTTATCGGTGGGTTCTTAGCAGAAAGCGCATCAGACTTTATGCAAGCAATAGTTATGATTTTTGCGCTCGTTGTCGTTTTAATCGTGGGCGTTGTAAATGCTGGTGGTATTGGTCAAGTTATTGAAAATGCAAAATCTATCGATGGATACTTTATGCTTACAGGCATAGCAAGTCCTGAAGTAGATGCTAACGGCGTTCAAACATCTGGTCTTTTCGGCAATGCTCAACCTTATGGTTTCTTAAGCATAATCTCAACACTCGCTTGGGGGCTTGGTTATTTTGGTATGCCACAAGTTCTTCTTCGTTTTATGGCAATTAGAAAGGCAGATGAACTTAAGCGTTCAAGAAGAATTGCAACGGTTTGGGTTGTAATTTCACTTTTCGTTGCCGTTATGATTGGTATTATCGGTAGAAGCATATATCCTACTCACGAAAGTCTAAACACAAGCAGTGGTGCAGAAAACGTGTTTATAACACTTTCACAAAACTTTTTACCACCACTTCTTGCTGGTATTGTTATGGCAGGAATACTTGCTGCAACAATAAGTTCATCAGACTCATATCTACTTATCGCAGCATCGGCATTTGCCAAAAACATTTATGGTGGACTAGCCAAAAAAGATGCATCGGATAAGCAAGTTATGATAACATCTAAAGTGGTTCTTTTGGTTATCGCAATAATCGGTGTGGTTATTGCTTGGGATGAAAACAGTGTTATCTTCACACTCGTATCGTTTGCGTGGGCAGGTTTTGGTGCTACATTTGGACCTGTAATGGTTATGTCACTTTTCTGGAAGAGAATAAATCAAAAGGGTGCAGTTGCAGGTATGATAACAGGTGGCGTTATGGTATTCGTTTGGAAACTCTTATTAAATCCACTTGGTGGCGTTTTTGCAATCTACGAATTGCTTCCTGCATTTATCCTTTCTCTAATTGCAATAATTGTCGTTTCACTTTTAACTAAAAAGCCTGATGAAGAAATTACTAAGACTTTTGAAAAGGTTAAAGCAATGAGTAAAGGCGATTTTATCGAGCAAAACTAATTTCATCATTTATTGGTTAAAATATTGCCAGTCAACTAAAGTTGGCTGGCTTATTTTTTGACAAAAATTTAGTTCGATAAAAAATTTATGTAAAAAAAAGGGTTTTTATTATTTTAGTTGTAAATATATATGTGTACTATAATAATTAGATTAATTTTTACCTAAAAAATCACATTTGGGGGCATAAATGAAGGAAAAAACCTTAAAAAAAGAAGAGATGTTTTTATCGCCTTTTGCCTTTAAGTCTATAAACACTGTTGGCAGGCTTAGGGAAGAGACGCCTTGTCCTATGCGTACACCATTTCAGCGTGATAGAGATAGAATTATTCACTGCAAGGCTTTTAGGCGATTAAAGAACAAAACTCAAGTTTTCTTCTCGCCAGAAGGCGACCATTATAGAACTAGACTTACTCACACGCTTGCCGTTTCGCAAGTGGCTCGTGGCATTGCAAGAGTGCTATCATTAAACGAAGACCTAACAGAAGCCATAGCACTCGGTCACGATTTAGGGCATACCCCTTTTGGACATTCGGGCGAGCGAATTTTAACCGAACTTAACCCAAAAGGATTTGAACACAACCAGCAATCTGGCAGGGTTGTTGACCTTCTTGAAAACGATGGCTTAGGTCTAAATTTAACAAGAGAAGTTGTAGATGGTATTATCAACCATAAACTCAGCACCACTCCAAAAACACTTGAAGGAAGGGCAGTTAGCCTTGCCGATAGAATTGCTTACATAAATCACGATATTGATGATGCTATTGACGGTGGGTTTATTACCATAGAAGATATACCTAAAGATTTAGTGGATATTTTAGGCGATACTTCAAGAAATAGAATAAACACTATGCTCAGTTCTATTTACATGAACAGCGAAGGCAAAAACAAGGTGGAAATGCAACCTGAAATTCATGATGCTACTATGCGCCTTAGGGAATTCTTGTTTGAAAGGGTATATAAACACAAGACCTTCCGTGATGAAGAAGAAAGGGCAAAGCGTATGCTTACGGCACTTTACACATACTATAAAAAGTCGCCAGAAAAAATGCCAGAATTTTATGTTAAAAGATTAGATGTTGATGATATTGACACCGTGCTTTGCGATTATATTTCGGGCATGAGCGACATGTATGCAGTAAAAACGTTTAGCGAGATTTTTATTCCAAAAAATTGGAAGTTATAATAAATAAGTTTAGGAAGATAAATGAAAGGTTTTGATGCAAAGTTCATAGACGAACTTAAAAACAAAAACGAT
>JAZOMM010000044.1:0-2821 GCA_045653965.1 Christensenellaceae bacterium
TCAAGGAAGGTTATTGTTTCACCACCAACTGTAACTTGGTATGCACCGATGTGTTGTGTGATACCACCTGCTTCGCCAGCAGTTACGTTTGTCTTTCTAATTCTATCGAGAAGCGATGTCTTACCGTGGTCAACGTGACCCATAACTGTAACTACAGGTGGACGCTTTTTAAGGCTTTCTGCTGAATCAACAACATCATCAAAGCCTTCGCTTAAAACGTCTTCTGCCGTTTTATCGAGTTTGAGTTCAAGTTCGATACCAAGGTCATCAGCGATAAAGGCAGCAGTGTCAAAGTCAACCGAGTCGTTGATAGTCTTCATGATGCCTTCTTTAAATAGCCTTTTTGTAATTTCAGCAGCAGTAATACCGATTTTTTCACTTAATACCTTAAGTGGAATAATCTCAGTGGTAATAACTGCCTTTTCAATTTTGATTACATTTACTTCAGTCTTTTCTTTTGCCTTTTTAACAGGTCTGAACTTTCTATAGCCACTCTTGTTTTCATCAAAGTCATCAATGTCAACTTGACCTTTAATAAGAGCACGCTTATTAATAACATGCTTTTCTTCAAATGACCTTTCGCCATTTTGTTTTTTCTTTGCAAAACTACGCTTGTCTTCTTTTTGAATAACTGCAGGTGCAACAAAAGTGCTTTGTGGCTTTTTGTTAAATCCACCTTGGTTTTGTTTATTAAATTCTGGTTTTGCCTTGAAGTTAGCACCATCTTTCTTTGGCTCAAATTTTTGTTGACCAAATGGTTTGTCTGATGGACGGAACTCTTTTTGTGGGCGCTTGTTAAAGTCTTTATTATCACGGTCACCACCTGCCGTGCGTGGTGGTCTTTGGATAGGAACTTCTCTACGCAAAATGAACGATGGGCGTGGTGGCTCACTTGGTTTTTCTTCTTTTACTTCGCTAGAAGTTTCTTGTGGCTTTTCTTCTTTTACATCTAAAGCCTTTTCTTCTTTTTTATCTGCCACTTTTTTAGGTTCTATCTGTGGCTTTTCTTGTTCCTTTTTAATTGGCTCTTCTTCTATAGTTTTTTCTTGCTCTATCTTAGCGCTTTCTTTTATAGGCGCGTTTTTTTCTTGCTCTACTGCCGTTTCTTGTTGAGCAAGTTTTTCTTGACTTTCTTTTTCCTTTTTTGCTAGTTCTAGAGATTTTAACTTTTCTTCAAGCAATTTTTTATATGCTTTTAAGTCCACAGCCACCTTATCGGTTGTTTGGATAAAAGTTTTGATGTTGCCATCTTCTATAATTTTTCCTGCTTGCTTTATATTATCAAAGCGCATATTGTTCTTTTCAGCCATTTAATTCTCCTAATTACTTTGAGTAAAATCGTTATTACTATTATCTAAAATTGCTTTTGCAAGTGCCTTATCGGTCACTGCCATTACCTTTGAGTTTTCCTTATGTGTAATTTCTTCAAGTTTAATGCCTTTTGTTATTAGCATCGGGCAATGATATTTGTTTGCAACTTTTTGTGCATCTTTTATGGTATTTTCACTTGCAGAACAGCACACTATCAATAGGTTTATGCTCTTTAAGGTTTGTACGGCGTTCATGCCTATTCGATATTTTTTCGCACGGATTGCAAAACCTATAAAGGTTTGCGCCTTAGTTTTGTTTTCCAAGAAAATCCTCCAAAATACTATCGTAAACGCTTTCTTCAACTTGGCAGGTAAACGCCCTGTTTAATAACTTTTGCTTTTTGAGTTTGTGGATACACTTTTCATCATTACAAATATAAGCACCCCTGCCGTTGAGTTTGCCTGTTAAATCTAGTTTGATTTCATCATTAAATTTAACTATTCTTAGTAATTCTTTTTTTGGTTTTGCCGTTTTGCACGCTATACACGTGCGAATTGGCACCTTTTTTTCCATATTACTCGATTACCTCTTCACTTTCTGTACCTACATAGTCTTCAAGTTCGTTAATTGCATTAGATTCGCTTTTAACGTCTATCTTCCAGCCTGTAAGTTTAACTGCAAGTCTTGCGTTTTGACCACTTCTGCCAATTGCAAGTGAAAGTTTATCATCTGGAACAACTGCCATTGCACTTTCATCACCTGTTTGGATTACCTTTATAACCCTTGCTGGTGAAAGCGCGCTTGAAATAAATTCAAGTGGATTTTCGCTCCATGGAATAATATCAATTTTTTCGCCACCAAGTTCAGAGACTATTGCGTTTACCCTTGCACCCTTGCTACCAACGCAAGCACCAACTGCATCGATTGATGGGTCTTCGCTATAGATTGCAATCTTTGTTCTTTGACCTGGGTCTCTTGCATCGCCTTTTTCCTGAACTATGCCTTGCTTAATTTCTGGAACTTCGTTTTCAAATAAACGCTTAACAAGTCCATTTGCTGTTCTTGAAACAATAATTTGAGCAACTCTACCTGAACTCTTTACTCTCTTAACATATACATTAAGTCTTTGGTTGAGTTCGTATTTTTCGCCCGGAACTTGGTCTTTTGGCATAAGCACGCCTTCGATTTGGCTTCCACCGATTTCTACATATACACAGCCTTCTTCTATACGACGAACTGTACAAGTCATAAGTTCGCCTTCTTTATCTTCAAACTCGTTTACTGTGTTTTCGTGTTCAATTTCACGAAGTTTTTGTAAAAGCACTTGTTTTGCTGTTTGTGCTGTTATTCTGCTGAAATTCTTTGTTGAAATTTCCACAGAGTGTTGGTCGCCAACCTTGTATGACTTTTTAATTTCCTTAGCTTCTTCAATGCTCATTTCCTTATCAGCATCTAAAACTTCTTCAACTATCGTGCGCACGCTATAAACTTTTATTGACTTTTTTTCTGG
>JAZOMM010000045.1:0-2980 GCA_045653965.1 Christensenellaceae bacterium
CCATCTTAAATGCTTCTGGCCACAAATCTTGGATATCTACTATTACAGGTATTTTGTTTTTATTTGCAAATTTTGTCACTTCATCAGCAACTCTAAGTGATGGAACTGACACAATAATCAAATCTGGTTTTTTTCTTGTGTCTAAATATTTTCCAACATTTTTACCAAATTGATTATAACTAGAAATTCTACCAAATCCGATATTTTTTTTATAACCCTTTTCATATTGCAAGGTCATTTTATAAGGCAATTTATCTAATGATAGCGATTCTACATCTCTTTGCTTTTTTGTTAAATGACAAAAAGTTGATGTTACGACCTCTAAATCATATTTTTCACATAAAACATTAGCAAAAGTACGATATCTACTACTTGCTTTTTCTTGTTCAAAATGCCAATAATTAACAATTAGCATTACATCCTTTTTCATCACTACTTCTCCAAATTTGCAAATATAACTTTTTCTAATCTTTTTGCGTTGCCATCGCCCACAAATGAATTATGTGGAGTGATTATTAGGTTTTCTTTATCCCAAAGTGAGTTATTTTCTTCAAGTGGTTCTTGTTCAAACACATCTAACACTGCACCGAGAAGTTTATTATCAAGTGCTTTTAATAATGCATTTTCATCAACCACTGCTCCACGAGCGATATTAACTAACACACTTCCATCTTTCATCAACTTAAAACGCTCATCGTTCATCATGTGCCTTGTCTCTTCTGTTAGTGGCAATGTTAAAATAACGATATCTGCTTTTGATAAGCAATTATCAATATCTGAAAGTGGATAAATTTTTTGATACTCACTGTCTTCGCTTGTAAATAAGTCCACGCCAAAAACATTGCATCCAAAAGCATTAAATCGTTTTGCACACTCTGTGCCGACGTTTCCACAACCGATAATACAAACTGACTTGTCATAAAGTTCTAAAACGCCACGATGTTTTTCCCAAACTTTATTTTTTTGGTTTTCATAGAAGAATTGACATTTTTTATAAAGTTGCAATACTCCACTTATTGCAAACTCTGCCATTGGCACGCTATAAACACCACGAGCATTGTTTATTGTTATTCCATTTGCTTTAACATAATCCATAGGAACACGGTCAAAACCAACGCTTGTAAGTTGAATATATTTTAGGTTTGAAAACTTTTCTATATTATGATGCAAAAATAGTCCGTTACAAATTGCACCTTCAACTTCCTTATAGTCGCAAGGAAGTTTATCGCTTTCATTTTGCATAAATATAACGCTGTGTCCTAATTTTGTTAAATAATTTAATTGTTCATCTGTGCATTTCCACGCACCAGTTACAAGTAATTTCATAAATTTTATCCAATGTTCTTCAAGATTTGCACAACAGCATTTTGAACTTGTTTTTTATTTTCTATAAAATCAACATTACCCTTTTCACACTCGGCTTCCCAATCACGAATTTCTTTAAGTCCGTTTGTAAATATTTCATCAACCTGATTTAGGTCGGTTACAATGTTTGTATTACAAAAACTTCTTGAAAGGATTGCACAAGTTGAACCTAGCCTATAATGTTCTGCAATAACCCTTTCTGCAGGAAGCGAGCCTTTGCCTAAAGCAGCGATTCCACCAAAGCCATAAGGAATACACTTTTTAATAAATTTATTACAAAGTCTTTCTACCGTACCATCAGCAAGTAATTGGAACATAAACTTCATTCCATAGCCAAGACTTAAGTCGTTAAGTCCAACAAAAACTTCATCAATGCCTTCAACTTCTAAAATTTCATCAATATTAGCAACTGCCTCTGGAGTTTCTATCAAAAGCAAGGTTTTTGCTCTGCCATCAACAAAATTTATAAACTTTTCAACTTCTTCTTTAGTCTTAAAGAAAGGAAGCATTATAATGTCTGCACCAGCATCAACTACTGCATCAATTTCTTCTTTTGAAGAAGAATATTTTTCAGTCTTCTCGTGAATAGGATTGCACCTAGCCATAAGTTTTGCACTTGTTAAGCATTTTTTGATTTTTCTAACATCGTCTACTGTATGAAATGATTGAACTGTGTCCATACCACCTTGTCTATCACTTTTTCCAATATACTCCATGTCTACGAAAATTCTTTGAACACCATTTTTTTCAGCAATGAGTGCAACTTCTGGCTTGTTTGTTATGTACATTAACTTTAACATTTTAGTTCTCTGCTACCTTACTTTCAACTTCATTTACATTTTCTTGTTCTACATCTTTAATGTCTGTAGAAGCATTTTCGACCATTGAAGTTTGTTGATTTGTGTTAGTATTGTTTTGAGTTGAGTTATCTACAACCGTTGCACCTTTATTTTCATTGTTTGCGTTTGAGAAAACCTTAAACACCGTCATGAAAAGAATTTTTATATCCAGCCATAATGAAACATGTTCCACATACCAAACATTTAGTTCAATCCTTTTATTCCACTCAACTTCTTTTCTGCCGTTTACTTGTGCCCAAACTGTGATACCCGGTCTAAGGTTAAACATCTTAAGTTGTTCTTCACTATACTTATCGATTGTCCAAGGGTGATAAGTTAGTGGTGGGCGTGGACCAATAAAACTCATGTCGCCCTTAAGAATATTAAGCAGTTGTGGCAATTCATCTATACTCGTTGCACGAAGAATTTTACCTATTTTAGTAACACGCTTATCGCCTTTACCAGAATAAACACCACTACCCGTTTTTTCTGCGCCAACGCACATAGAACGGAACTTATAAATATAAAAAACTTTGCCCCTTTTGCCTATTCGTTGTTGCTTAAAAATAACAGGACCTTTTGAGTCTATCTTAATAAGCAATGCGACTATTAGCATTGGAACAAAGATTATGATTAAAGCAATTAATGAAACCAAAATATCAAAAAATCTTTTTAAAAAATATTTATACATACTAAAAACCCTTAAATTATTAGTGCTTGAAACAGATAAAAACCTTTCTTTTTCGCACATTATATATATATAATTTATTATATAA
>JAZOMM010000046.1:0-2597 GCA_045653965.1 Christensenellaceae bacterium
TTAAAAACAGGTGCATCTAAATTATATGTTTTAGACTTAACAGATGACTATGTTGATAATTACATAATTCCATGCGTAAAAGCAGGTGCAATTTATGAAGAATATTTACTCGGCACTTCACACGCTCGTCCTTGTATAGCAAAGGGCCTTGCAGAAATTGCTATTAAAGAAGGTGCAGATGCAATTGCACACGGTTGTACAGGTAAGGGTAATGACCAAGTTCGTTTTGAACTTACATTAAAGCACTTCTGTCCTGACATGGAAATCATTGCGCCATGGCGTATATGGGATATCAAATCTCGTGAAGAAGAAATCGATTATGCAGAAGCACATAATGTTCCACTTAAAATAAACAGAGAAACAAATTATTCAAAGGATAAAAACTTATGGCACTTATCACACGAAGGTTTGGATTTAGAAGATACAGGAAATGAACCATTATATGAAAAAGAAGGCTTCTTAGAACTTGGCGTTTCACCAATCAAAGCACCAGACAAGCCAACATATATCGAACTTGATTTTGTTAAGGGTGCACCTGTTGCTCTCGATGGCAAAAAGATGAGTGCAAAAGAAATCATCTTAAAACTCAACAAACTCGGTGGCGAAAATGGTATAGGACTTCTTGACATTGTAGAAAATCGTTTAGTTGGCATGAAATGTCGTGGCGTATATGAAACACCGGGTGGTGCAATTTTATACAAAGCACACAGCGTTTTAGAAACATTGTGTCTTGACAAAATGACAATGCACGAAAAACAAAAACTTGCTATCACTTATGGCGAACTCGTGTATAACGGACAATGGTTCACACCACTTAGAGAAGCACTTGCAGCATTTGTTGATAAGACTCAAGAAAAAGTTAATGGTAAAGTTCGCTTAAAACTTTATAAGGGCAACATGATAAATGCAGGCGTATGGAGTGAAGATTCACTTTATAGCGAAGAAATTGCAACCTTTGGCGAAAGTGATTATAACCAAAAAGATGCAGAAGGCTTTATCAATCTATTCGGCTTGCCAATTAAAGTTGCAGCAATGGTAGAAAAGAATAAAAATAAGGCAAAATAGCCTTAAATCCTGTGCGAAAATCTTTCGCACAGGATAATTTCGTTAAAAAAGGTATATAAAAAGCACACCTAAATGGAGGCAATATGGCAAAGATGTGGGCAGGCCGTACTGACGGCGTAACTAGTAAAATTGCTGATGAGTTTAATAGTTCTATCAAAATTGATAGCAGAATGTATAAGCAAGACATTTTGGGCAGTATGGCACACGCAAGCATGCTCAGTGCAAAAAATATAATATCAAAGCAAGATGCTGATACGCTTATTGACGGCTTAGAAGGAATACTCGCTGATATAGAAAGTGGCAAACTTGAAATAGATTACACAGCAGAAGACATACATATGTTTGTTGAACAAGTTTTGACCGAAAGAGTTGGCGAAGTGGGTAAAAAACTTCACACAGCAAGAAGTCGAAACGACCAAGTTGCTTTGGATACGAGAATGTATCTTCGTGATGCAACAGAAAAAGTTGTTGAAAAAATAGAAGAATTGCTTATGGCAATAATCGGTCAAGCAGAAGAGCATAAAGCATCTATAATGCCAGGGTACACCCACTTACAAAGGGCGCAACCAATAACTTTTGGACATCACTTAATGGCATACGCTATGATGCTACTTAGGGATATTCAAAGATTTATAGATAGTTATGAAAGGATAAATGTTTCACCAATCGGCTGTTGTGCTCTCGCTGGAACTACTTATGATACAGATAGAAGGTTAGAAGCCAAGATTTTAAGTTTTGACAGCGTTAAAATGAATAGCATCGATGGTGTTTCTGATAGAGATTTTTGCATAGAATTTTCATCAAACTGTGCAATACTTATGATGCACTTATCAAGACTAAGCGAAGAAATTTTACTTTGGACAAGTTGGGAATTCAAGTTTGTTGAACTTTCTGATGCGTTTACAACAGGCTCATCAATAATGCCACAAAAAAAGAATTCGGACATGGCAGAACTCGTGCGTGGAAAAACAGGCAGGGTATATGGCAACTTAGTTTCAATACTAACAATGCTCAAAGGACTTCCACTTGCTTATAACAAAGATATGCAAGAAGATAAAGAAGGGGTGTTTGATAGTTACGACACGGTTTCAATGTGTTTAGATGTTTTAGCACCGATGATAAAGAGCATGAAAGTTATAAAAGAAAATATGCTTTTAGCATCACAAAAAGGCTTTATCAATGCAACCGACCTTGCTGACTATATGGTTAAAAAAGGCATGCCATTTAGGTCGGCATATAAAATCGTTGGCAGTATCGTTAGCGATTGTATTAAAAATGGCAAGGTTTTAGAAGACCTAACTTTAGAAGAATATAAAAAATACGATATCATATTTGAACAAGACCTATTTAATGAAATAAACCTTAACACTTGTGTGGAAAGGCGAATTTCACTCGGTGGCACGTCGCCAAAATCAGTTGAAGAACAAATAGCGTGGATAAAGGAACAATTAAAAAATGTATAATGTATTTATTGATGGCAGTGCTGGTACAACAGGGCTAAAAATAGTTGAAAGACTGTCAAATAGAGATGA
>JAZOMM010000047.1:0-1960 GCA_045653965.1 Christensenellaceae bacterium
TTCCAACTTCTGCACTGCTAAGTGGTAGTCCGAGTTCTGCTGCAACTGCTTCTGCTAAAGGCCTATTTGAGTTGCCAGACAAAACTTCAATTTTGTTGCCATGTGTAATCATAAATTTTTCTCCTAATGTAACTTTGTGTACATATAGTACTTATCTTAATTCTATTACAAATTTTAAATTTAGTCAAGGCTTTTTCTAATTATCTCTTGCCTTTAAAATAATTTTTTATAATATTTGCACAGGTTTCTTGTTCAATGCCACCAACAAACTCAGTTTTATGATTAAGTCCACTGTCTGTTAAAACCGAAAATTTACTTTCTGCACAACCACTCTTTTTTTCATAAGCACCAAAATAAACCTTTTTTATCCTTGCGTTTACAATTGCCCCAGCACACATTGCACAAGGCTCTATTGTCACATAAATTTCAGCACCATCTAAGCGCCAACTCTTTAGTTTTTTGCACGCTTTATTTATTGCCAAAATTTCGGCGTGTGCCGTTGCTATTTGGGTCTTTTCCATAAGGTTATGCGCCCTTGCAATCACCTTTCCATCTTTAACGATAACTGCACCGATTGGCACTTCATCTAATTTTTCTGCCTTTAACGCTTGCTTTATTGCAAGTTTCATAAATTTTAGTTCCATTTGTTCTCCACAAAAAAGGCGTTTGACCTTTCTACAATGCCACTATTTTGTTTGTAAATTTTTCTTAAATGCTTCTTTTTTATTGGGTGAGATAACCTATCATCGCCCACTTCTATAGTTAATGCTGGAATTTTCAGTTCTTGTATGCACCAATCTTTATATCCACCAGCCGAGTTTGGCGTGCTTTTAATTTGATAACCTGTTAATCGTGCTATTTCTTTTGCAAACTCAAAATCCCTTTTTAAGTCACCTTGAAAAAACTCATAGTATATCTCTTGTCCTTTAGAGTGATAACTTATGGTATAATCGGGCTTGATTTTTAAGGTAAAATCTCTAAGTGCCATTGTTTCTGGCTCTGAAAAGGGCTTTTCGCCTATATAATTTGCACTTGAAGGGCTTTTTACATTTTGGCTTCCCGTTGACCAACGAGCATCAAAATTGACATTTAAATCCACACCCCTTCCGTTTGCTTTATAAAGTTTGTCTTTTCTTAAGGAAATCATAACGCCGTCTGGGTTAACTATGGGAATAAAATAAACGCTACCAACTTTTCCATTTTTATAAAAGTCATTTATAAGTTTTAGCGTTAAATAGCCGGTTATATATTCCCTTGCGTGAATTGAGGCTTGAATTATGGCTTTTGGATAAGGGGTTTTTATAACCCCATAGCATAAAATAGGGTGACCAAAAAGGCTTTTCCCTATTACTAACTTTTCGCCCTTAAAATTCTTAAAAAATTTTTTATTTAAACTTAAAATATTCATACCTTATAGTATGAATTTTTATTTGTGATAGCCACTTCCTGAAATTATTGAAAATGCCCTATAAATTTGTTCGGTAAGCATTAGTCTAAACATTGTATGTGGAAAGGTCATATCCGAAAAAGATATAAGTTCTTTGGCCTCTTTTTTTATCTTGTCGCTAAGTCCATAAGAGCCACCGATAACAAATGTAACCGTTCCACCACTTTGGTCTATGAATTTTTGAAGGTTTTTGGAAAAAGAATTGCTATCATACTTTTTGCCTTCGATAGCAAGTGCAATGGTTATGCCTTTTAGGTGCGGCATAATTCTTTGGCACTCTTTTTCTTTTATAATTTCGATTATCCCATCATCGACTTTAGAAAAGTTTTCTTCTTGAACTTCGATAATGTTAAACTGTGCAAACTTGGACATACGTTTTGCATATTCATTTATGCCTTCGGTAAAATATTTTTCCTTAACCTTGCCAACTGCAACTATATTTATCTTAACCATATTCCACCTACACTAAAAGAGCGCTAAGCAACATAATAGCGCATATCATAACGCCCAAAA
>JAZOMM010000048.1:0-1909 GCA_045653965.1 Christensenellaceae bacterium
AGACCCAACTCTTACTGCTTATGGTGAAGACGTTCGTGATTGGGGTGGTGCGTTTGCCGTTTATAAGGGCTTAACAGAAGCACTTCCATACCACAGACTCTTTAACTCTCCAATTTCAGAAGCAGCAATCGTTTCTTCTGCTGTTGGTTACGGCCTCTGCGGTGGTAGAGCAATTATCGAACTTATGTACGCTGACTTTATGGGTAGAGCAGGCGACGAAATCTTCAACCAACTTGCTAAATGGCAAGCAATGAGTAGTGGTATCTTGAAGATGCCTGTTGTTCTCCGTGTTTCTGTTGGTGCTAAATATGGTGCTCAACACTCACAAGACTGGGTTGCACTTCCTGCACACGTTCCAGGACTTAAAGTTTGCTTCCCTGTAACACCTTATGATGCTAAGGGCTTAATGAACTCTGCATTAAACGGCACAGACCCTGTTATCTTCTTTGAAAGCCAAAGAATTTACGACAAGGGCGAAGAATTTAGAAAAGAAGGCGTTCCAGAAGGATATTATGAAATCCCACTTGGCGAACCAGACATCAAGAGAGTTGGTAGCGATATAACAATTCTTACAATCGGTGCAACACTTTATAGAGCAATGGATGCTGCTAAAGTTCTTTCTGAAAAATACGGTGTTGAAGCAGAAGTTATCGATGCAAGATCAATCGTTCCATTCAACTACGAAAAGGTTGTTGAATCTGTTAAAAAGACAGGCAGAATTATCCTTGCTTCTGATGCTTGTGCAAGAGGTAGTATCCTTAACGATTTCGCTAGAAATATTTCTGAACTCTGCTTCGATTATCTCGATGCTCCAGCAGTTGTTTGTGGCGCAAAGAACTGGATTACTCCTCCATTTGAATTCGACGCTGAATTCTTCCCACAAGCAGAATGGATTATCGACTGCATTAACGACAAGATTTTACCACTTAAAGGTCATATTAGTACAACTAATACATCTGATGCTGAAGCACTCAGAAGAGCAAAGAAGGGTGTTTAATCTTAATACAAAATAAAGGAAGGGGGTGGGTACACCCCCTTTTTTTAATATAGGCTATCTCGCATCATCTGGTTGATAGCCTTAAATTAAAGGAAAAACTATGTCAAAATTTTATTTTATAACACACGAAAATACCGATGCTTATTTTAATTTAGCATCAGAAGAATATCTCTTAAAACAAACGGATAACTATTATATTTATCTTTGGGTAAACGACAGGGCTGTTATCGTTGGAACAAACCAAAACGCCATTGAAGAAGTTAACCTTGCTTATACCGAAAAGGCAGGCGTAAAAGTGGTTAGAAGGCTTACAGGTGGTGGCACAGTCTATCATGACAAAGGTAATATATGTTACACCGTTATTGCCCCTTATAACCAAAATGAAGAGCATTATAAAAAGTTTACTGCACCGATTATTGAATATCTTAATAGTTTGGGCGTAAATGCCAAATTTAGTGGCAGGAACGATATAACTATCGATGACAAAAAGATATCGGGCAATGCCCAAACTGTTTATAAGGATAGAATTATGCACCACGGCACGATACTATATAATACCGATAGTAGTGAACTTGCAAAGTGCTTAAATCCTTCTAAACTAAAAATGCAAAGCAAGGGCATAAAATCGGTTAGGGCAAGGGTAACTAACGTTATAGAACACCTTGATAGTAAAATGACTGTCGATGAGTTCAAAAAAGGTTTAGAGCAACAATTTATAAAAACTTGCACGCCATATGAGTTTACTGATGAAGATTTAATGGCTATAAATAAACTAAAAGAAGAAAAATATTCTAAATACGAGTGGAATATAGGTCGTTCACCTGTAGGCACGAATAATTTCACCGATAAGTTTAATTTTGGAATTTTTACCCTTTCTTTTTCAACAAAAAACGGCACTATTTGTGATGCTGA
>JAZOMM010000049.1:0-2062 GCA_045653965.1 Christensenellaceae bacterium
TTAATAAATGTGACCTTATTGAACCAGCAGACATAAAGAAAACTATAGCCGAGTTTTCGGAAGAAAATAAAGAAGTTATAGCAGTAAGTGCAATGGATAAAAGGGCCGTTGATTTGCTTTATAACAAGATTTTTTCTTTGCTTAAAGAAAAACTTGATAACAACAAAAGAAAGGGCGTATTTAAGCCTATTAGAATAATGGTTGCAGGTATTCCTAACACGGGAAAGTCAACTATTATAAATGCACTATGTGGTGGCAAAAAAACCATTACAGGCAACAAGGCAGGCGTTACAAAAGGTAAGCAATGGGTAAGGCTTAGAGAACTTGAACTACTTGATACTCCGGGTACAATGCCCCCTGCGTTTGATAACCAAGTTCTTGCAAAACACCTTGCTTATATTGGCAGTATGAACGATGCCAATATCGACTTTAACGACCTTGCCTATGAACTTTTAAACGAGTTAAAAGATAGATACCCAGACCTACTAAAAAGCAAGTATGGAATTGATGATTTAAGCGTAGAAACGCTTGAACTTTTTAATGCAATTTGCGTTCGCCGTGGCTTTTTAAGAAGGGGCGCAGAATATGACTATGAACGCTGTGCAACGGCAATTATAGATGATTTTAGAAAGGGGAGAATAGGTAAAATTATTCTCGATTAATATGGACAACCTTATTTACGAAAGAAAACATTTAAGTGAAGGAAAAAGATATATTGCAGGCGTAGATGAAGTGGGTAGAGGTCCACTTGCTGGGCCTGTTGTTTGCGCATCGGTAATAATGCCTTTAGATGATATAATCGAAGGGGTGACCGATAGCAAAAAACTAACTGAAAAAAAGAGAGAAAAACTTTATCCTTTGATAAAAGAAAAGGCTATTTGCTATTCTATTCAAGAGATATCCCAAGAAGAAATTGATGAAATAAATATCCTTAACGCTGTAAAAAAATGCATGACTATGGCAGTTGAAAGTTTAACTATTAAGCCAGATATAACGCTCGTTGATGGCAATGACACAGGCTTAAAAATCAACGCTGAGTACATAGTTAAAGGCGATTTAAATAGTTATACTATAGGCTGTGCATCCATTTTAGCAAAGGTATATAGGGATAACTTAATGAAAGAGTATGCCAAAGAATATCCAGAATATGGCTTTGAAGGGCATAAGGGGTATGGCACCAAAGCACATATAGAAAAAATTAAGGAGATAGGACCTTGCAAATTGCACAGAAGAACTTTTATAAAAAACTTTTGGGTAGAGCCGGAGAAAAATTAGCAGTAGATTTTTTGAAGAAAAAAGGTTTTAAGATATTAAAAACCAACTATAAAACGGTTGTTGGCGAAATAGATATTATCGCACAAGATAAGGACTATATCGTCTTTATTGAAGTTAAGACTAGGTCTAGCGAAAATTATGGTATGCCAGCCGAGGCAGTTGACAGGAAAAAACAAGAAAAATATTATAAGGTTGCCACATATTATCTTCAAAAAGAGAGAAAGACCGACGCTAATTGCAGGTTTGATGTGGTAGAAATAGAAAATGGACAAATAAATCATATTTTTAATGCATTTGGGGTGTAAAACGCTTGCAATTAAAATAAAAATGTGATATTATATTAAACGCTTTGAGCGTTCCTCTTGCAAAAAAGTTGACAATGAACGCTAATAAATTGGAGGTAAAAGCAAATGAACGGCATTATTGATGCAATCAATCAAGAAAACTTAAAAAGCACAATTCCACAATTTAATGTTGGCGACACTGTTAAGGTAATGGTAAAGGTTATTGAAGGTGACAGAGAAAGATTACAAGCCTTCGAAGGTATCGTTATCGCAAGAAAACACGGTGGCATCAGCGAAACTTTCACAGTTAGAAGACTTTCTTTCGGTGTAGGCGTTGAAAAGACATTCCCTATCCACTCGCCAAAGGTTGCAGACATACAAGTTGTAAGACACGGCAAAGTTCGTCGTGCAAAACTCTACTACTTGCGTGCTAGAACAGGAAAGGCTGCAAAAGTTAAAGAAATTAAGAGATAATTTACTTAAAAGAAAAATGAACTTGTCTA
>JAZOMM010000050.1:0-2268 GCA_045653965.1 Christensenellaceae bacterium
GATAGGTGCGTTACCATCAACAATGCAAGTTTCTTCATTTAAGTCTTTGAAGTAATTTATAATTTCATCGTGTTCATCATAAATTTCGCCAACCAATTCTTCTAAAATATCTTCCATAGTAAGAAGTCCAAGCGTTCCACCGTATTCGTCTAAAACAACGGCGATATGCACTTTCTTCTTTTGAAGTTGTTTAAGTAGGTCAGAAATCTTAGCGTGTTCTGTGGTATAGAAAACGTTTTGTAAAATACCATCAACACCTTTCTTGCCGTTTAGGTAGGCATTATAGAAGTCTTTTTCGTGAATAGTGCCGATAATTGTGTCGATGCTATCTTTATAAACAGGGATACGGGAATATCCTTCTTTAGCAAAGACTTTTCTAATATCGTCCATAGAAGATGCAAAGTCAACAGCCACGATATTAACTCTAGGAACTAAAATGTCGCCAACTTCAAGGTCGTCAAACTCGATAACAGAACGGATAAGTTCGGTTTCTTCTTCTTTTAGTGTGCCATCTTCTTCTGCTTCTTCAACAATTGTCATAATCTCTGCTTCAGTAACGATATCGTCATCTTTGAAACGGAATATTTTGCTGATAAGCCATTTCCAACCAGCAAAAGCAAGGTTGATTATGTATAGCAAATAATACACGAACTTGATTATTGGATAAAAGGCCATAGCCATTTTTTCTGGAAAAGATTTTGCTATAAGCTTTGGCGTAATTTCCCCAAAAATCAAAATAGAAACAGTCATAACCACAGTAGAAACGATATTTGCTGTCGATGGGTCATTTTTAAAGATGAGTCCAAACAAAATGGTCGCAAGTGTGGTTGCAACGATGTTTACAATGTTGTTGCCTATAAGTATTGTGCTTATAAGTTTGTCATAATTAGTTTCTGCAAGGTCTAAAACCTGCTTTGCTCGTTTGTTGCCGTTAGAGGCAAGTGAACGAAGTTTGATACGATTTGCACACGAATATGCTGTTTCTGTCGATGAGAAAAATCCAGACAAAATAACAAGCACAACGAGTGCGATCAGTATGGGAACGGAGCCGTCAGGCATATTTATCCTCCTAAAAAAATATTTTGTTAAAATATTCTATCATAAAAACACCTTTAAATCAATAAAAAAGCATGGAATTATGCAAGATTTTGTGCAACTCGCAAATATTTTGCATTTATTAACTAATTTATTGCGTTTTTTTGGTAATTATGTTATTATATAGGCACTTTAGTTAACTTTAACAAAAAAAAGGAGTTTTTCATGAAAAAGACCGTCGTTGTTGGTATGAGTGGTGGTGTGGATAGTTCTGTTGCTGCACTTATTTTAAAAGAACAAGGCTACAATGTCATTGGTCTTTTTATGAACAATTGGGAAGAGCAAGATGAGTGTGGCGCTTGCACAAGCGAAGAAGATTTTGCCGATGTTAGAAGGGTGGCTAATAAAATAGGTATTCCTTATTATTCTGTCAACTTTGCCAAAGAATACATGGATAGAGTGTTTTCTTATTTTCTCGATGAATATAAGGCAGGCAGAACTCCTAACCCAGACGTTTTGTGCAACCGTGAAATCAAGTTTAAAGACTTCAAACGCAAGGCGTTAGAACTCGGTGCTGATTACATTGCAACAGGGCATTATTGCGATATTTTGCACGATGGCGACACCCATTATTTGTTAAAGGCTAAAGATCAATCTAAAGACCAAACGTATTTTTTGAACCAGCTTTCTCAAGAGCAACTCGATAAAGTTTTGTTTCCACTCGGTAAACTTGATAAAAGTGAAGTTCGTGAAATTGCTCAAAAATATGACCTTGCAACTGCAACAAAAAAAGATTCAACGGGCATTTGTTTTATAGGGGAAAGAAACTTTAGAAACTTCTTGCAAACTTATATTCCAAACCAAAAAGGCTTAATTAAGACTTATGATGGAAAGGTTTTGGGCGAACATTTGGGGCTTATGTATTACACCATAGGTCAACGCAGGGGCTTAAATATCGGTGGACAAAAGGGCGATGATGGTTCTCGTTGGTTTGTTATCGAAAAGGATTTAAAAAACAATATATTATATGTTGCTCACGGCAGTGAAGATAAACTCTATTCAAAAGGACTCATTATGAAATCTTGCAATTGGATTCCTTCTGAGCCAAAAGAAAAAGATTTTGCTTGCACGGGCAAGTTTAGATATCGCCAACCAGAACAAGAATGCACTGTTCATATCAAAAAAGATTGTATAGAAGTTGAATTTAAGGAAAAACAGCGTGCAATCACCGAA
>JAZOMM010000051.1:0-1514 GCA_045653965.1 Christensenellaceae bacterium
CTTCAACTTGTTTTATTGCATCGGTTACAAAGCCTTTTACCCCATAACTGCCGTCAACCGTTGATACGAGAACTGTTGCACCGAGTTTTTTGAATTCTTCTTCATAGAAAATTTCGCTTTTTGTGTTAAAGCCTAAAACAACCGTTACCTTTTTGCCTTGACTAATAAGCGTCTTTGCTAAGTTATATAGTGGTGGAACGCCAACGCCCCCACCGATTAAAAGGGGTGTGTCCCCTGCGAACTCTGTAAAATAGCCGTTGCCAAGACCGACTAAAATATCAAGTTTTGTTCCCTTTTCAAGCCAACTCATTTGCTCTGTGCCTTTGCCCACTACCTTATATATAAGTGTGAGAGTGCCGTTATCATAATCGCAAACTGAGATTGGGCGACGGAGATATAATCCGTCTAATTGAATGTTTACAAACTGACCTGAGCGTGCTATTCCACTCGTGTCACCACTAAGCGTCATTTTATACACAGAATCGGTCAATCTTTCATTTGTTTCAATTGTAAAAATTACCTTTTTCAAAATTTTGCTCCTTAAATTTCGCTATATTATCTTTATTAGATAATTTTTGCTTTTTTATGCATCAATTGTTGAAATACAAAGTGTTGTTTCTTCTAATACGTCTAAAAGCACTTTAACTGTATCAAGGGCTGTGAACATTGTAACGTTGTTTTCTACAGCAGCACGCCTAATTTCATAGCCATCGCTTGCTTGTCCTAATGAGTTCACATCTCTTGTGCTTATAACATATGTTACATATCCTTTACGGATAGACTCTAAAATTTCTTCACTGCCTTCGCTGATTTTTGCTTTAACTCTTGTTCTAATTCCGTTTTTCTTTAAGAAGTTTGCAGTGCCTATCGTTGCTTCTATATTGAAACCGAGATTATAAAATCTTCTAACGAGTGGAAGCGCTTCTTCTTTGTCACAATCTGCAACTGAAACGAAAAGTGTGCCATAGTTCATAACGTTCATGCCAGATGCTTGAAGTGCTTTATATAGTGCTCTATTGAGTTTATCATCATAGCCGATTGCTTCGCCTGTCGATTTCATTTCTGGTGAAAGGTATGCATCTAAGCCTTTTAACTTATTGAAAGAGAATGCAGGTGCTTTTACATACCAACGCTTCTTTTCTTGTGGATAAAGGTCTAAAATACCTTGCTCTTTTAGGCTTTGTCCTAAAATAACCTTTGTGCCGATGTCTGCAAGTGAATAACCTGTTGACTTTGATAAAAATGGCACTGTTCTTGATGAACGAGGGTTTACTTCGATTACATATACATCTTCGTTTTTGTCAACGATGAATTGAATATTATATAATCCCACAATGCCTATTCCAAGACCTAATTTCTTGCCGTATTCTAATATCTTGTCTTTTGCTTTTTGGCTTACTGAGAAGGTTGGATAAACGCTTATGCTATCGCCTGAGTGGATACCTGTTCTTTCAATAAGTTCCATAATACCTGGGATAAAAACATCTTTTCCATCGCATACTGCATCGATTTCA
>JAZOMM010000052.1:0-3534 GCA_045653965.1 Christensenellaceae bacterium
AATTAAGATTATGGCTAAATTTGATTTGAAGAAATTGTTATCAGAAAACGAATATCCAGGCCGTGGAATTGTTATCGGCAAAAGTAAAGACGGAAAGAGTGCTATGATTGCTTATTTTATTATGGGAAGAAGCGAAAATAGCCGTAACCGTATATTTGAAAAGTTTGATGGTGGTATGAGAACAAAGGCGTTTGATGAATCTAAACTTACTGACCCAAGTTTGATTATTTATAATCCATACTTAAGCCTAGAAAATATCGATATTATCACAAATGGTGACCAAACTGACACCGTTTATAACTACATAAAAGAAAACGGCGATGATGGTTTTGCTTTTGACAAGGCACTATTTACTCGTGAATTTGAACCAGATGCTCCTAACTTTACACCAAGAATTTCTGGTATCGTTAAATATGGTAATTGTTCTTGTTGTAATAGTGACTTCTGCTATAGACTATCTATCCTAAAGAGTGCAAATGGCAACCCAGAAGTTTGCAACAGATATTTCTATTCTTATAGTCCACTTGCTGGTATCGGTCACTTTATCCATACATATAGCCATAACGGAAATCCAATTCCATCTTTTTATGGCGAACCAGAAGAAGTTGCACTTCCAAACACAGCAGAAGAACTCGCTGATATGATTTGGACAAACTTAAATGAAGATAACAAAGTTTCTCTCTTTGTTCGTTCAGTATGTCTTGAAACAAAGAAAGCAACCGAAATTATCATAAACAAAAATAAATAAGAAAATATACAAAAACATTAAGATAAATAAAGGAAGTAAATAAAATGAAAGAATTTCAACTAAAGTATGGTTGCAACCCAAACCAAAAACCTTCAAGAATTTATATGGAAAACGGCAAAGACTTGCCTGTTCAAATCTTAAACGGAAAACCTGGCTACATCAACTTTTTAGATGCTTTTAACTCTTGGCAATTAGTTAAAGAACTAAAGGAAGCAACAGGAAAAGCATGCGCAACATCTTTTAAGCACGTTAGCCCAGCAGGTGCTGCCGTTGGCGAAAAGTTAAGTGACATCGAAAAGAAGTCTTGCTTTGTTGATGATATCGAAGGTTTAGATGATTCTCCAATCGCTTGCGCTTATGCAAGAGCAAGGGGAACTGACAGAATGAGTTCTTTTGGCGATTGGATTGCTCTTTCAGATGAATGCGATGAAACAACTGCTAAAATCATTAAAAGAGAAGTTAGTGACGGCGTTATCGCTCCATCTTATTCAGAAAAGGCACTTGAAATTCTTAAACAAAAGAGAAACGGAACTTATAACGTTGTTCAAATTGACAAGGATTATATTCCAGAAGAAAAAGAAACAAAACAAGTTTTCGGTATCACTTTTGAACAAGGTAGAAACAACTTTAAGATTGATAGAGAACTTGTAACAAAAGAAATCGTAACAAAAAACAAAAACTTGCCAGAAAGTGCTATTCAAGATATGATAATTGCACTTATCACACTTAAATACACACAATCTAACTCAGTATGCTTTGCACATAATGGTCAAGCAATCGGTATCGGTGCTGGTCAACAATCAAGAATTCACTGCACACGCCTTGCGGGCTCTAAAGCAGACAACTGGTTCTTGCGCCAAAGCCAAAAAGTTATGGAACTTCCTTTCCTTGATACACTTGGCAGACCAGATAGAAACAACGTTATCGATATTTACATTTCTGATGAATGTGAAGATTTATTAGTTGACGGCGTATGGCAAAAATACTTCACTAAAAAACCTGAACTTTTCACAAGAGAAGAAAAGAAGGCAGTTTTATCTAAAATCACAGGCGTAACACTTGGCTCTGATGCTTTCTTCCCATTCAGTGACAATATTGAACGTGCAGCAAAGAGTGGCGTTTCTTATATCACAGAACCAGGTGGCTCTGTTAGAGATGACCTTGTTATCGAAGCGTGTGATGAAAGAAATATGGTTATGTCATTTACAGGAATGAGACTTTTCCACCACTAATAAAAATCGTGAAATGCTACATAATTCATCGCTCTCACCCTTGTCAATATGTAAACTATTGACTTCGGGCATTTGCCTTGAATTATTTGCATTTGACAATTTTTACAGTAAAGAAAAAAACCATATTAAATATAAAAATTAAGGAGAAAACAATATAAAATGAAAGTTTTAGTTGTTGGAAATGGTGGCAGAGAACACGCCATTATAAAAAGTTTATTAAAGAGCAAAGAAATTGAAAAAATTTATGCTCTTTCGGGCAATGGTGGTATTGCAAGCGATGCAACCATCGTTGACATAAATGTTAAAGATGTTGAAAAGGTTGCATTTTGGGCAAAGGAAAACGCAATCGACTTTGCTGTTGTTGCACCAGATGACCCACTAGTGCTTGGTGCTGTTGACCTTTTAGAAGAAAAGGGCATACCTTGTTTTGGCCCAAACAAAAAGGCAGCAATCATTGAAGGTAGCAAGATTTTTTCTAAGAACTTAATGAAAAAATATAATATTCCTACAGCAAAATATGAAACATTTTCTGATATGGATAGTGCTATAAAGTATCTTGAAACTCAAGAAATGCCAATAGTTATTAAAGCCGATGGTTTGGCACTTGGTAAGGGCGTTATCATTGCCGAAACACTAGGTGATGCAAAAGAAGCAGTTCGTTCTATGATGCAAGATAAAGTTTTCGGTGCATCTGGCGCAAACATCGTTATTGAAGAATTTTTAACAGGCCCAGAAGTTTCTGTTTTATCGTTTACCGATGGCAAAACGCTAGTTCCTATGGTTTCATCAATGGACCACAAAAGAGCACTCGATAACGACAAAGGTCTTAACACGGGTGGTATGGGAACGGTTGCTCCTAACCCTTATTACACCGAAGAAATTGCTAAAGAGTGTATGGAAACAATTTTTATCCCTACAGTTGAGGCAATGAACAAAGAAGGCAGAACTTTTAAAGGCTGTTTATACTTTGGACTTATGCTCACGCCAAAAGGACCAAAGGTAATTGAATATAACTGTAGGTTTGGCGACCCAGAAACACAAGTTGTGTTGCCACTTCTTAAAACAGACCTATTTGAAATCTTTAAAGCCGTTGCTGAAGAAAGACTTTCTAGCATAAATGTTGAGTTTTATGATAAGTCGGCTTGTTGCGTTATTATGGCAAGCAAGGGTTATCCAGAAAAGTATGACAAGGGCTTTGAAATTAAATTTAACGGCGATAAGGACAACATTTTCGTTGCAGGCGCAAAACTTGATAATGGCAAACTTTTAACTAATGGTGGTAGGGTGCTTGGTGTAACTGCTATAGCAGATGACCTTAAGTCAGCGATTGCTGAGGCTTATAAAAAGGTCGAAACAGTTGCATTTGACAATGCGTTTTATCGCAAAGATATAGGACAAAGAGCATTAAAGGCTAATGGAGAGAAATAATGGTTTATAGAATTTATGTTGCAAAAAAGCCAGAGTTTGCTAACGAAGCAAAGGCATTACTTGGCGAAATTAAAAATGTACTTAACATTAAAACAATCGAAAATCTTAGTGTAACCAATCGTTACG